>NZ_WHIW01000011.1 GCF_009295635.1 Alkalilimnicola sp. S0819
GAAACCACTCAGCGCCGATGATAGTGCAGCCTCGCTGTTGTGCGAAAGTAGGTCATCGCCAGGCTCTTAATACCAAAACCCCCGAAGGAAATACCTTCGGGGGTTTTTCTTTGCGCGGGTGACCCTAATCCTTGGGCGATCGGTCCGCGCGGCGGGCGAGGTGCAACAGTGCACGGCGCAGGCGCGCGTCTTCGAAACCTTCCGCGGCCTGGCGCAGTGTTCGGGCGGCCTCTGCACTCAGCTTCTCCCGCTGTTCCGGCGGCGCCTGCCGTTGTTCGGCGATCTTGATGCTCACTCTTGCCGGGCGAATGCCGGTGTAGGCCTCCGCGGCGTCTTGCAGCCGGCGTCCGAGATAGCGAAGTTGGCTCGCCCACAGGGAAGAGTCCGCGACCAGCACCAATTCCTGCGCGTCCAGGCGTGCAACCTGCCATTTGCCACGCAAGCTATCGGGCAGTGCGTCCTGTTGTAACTGCCTGGTCAGCATGGCGAGCTGGCGGGCCCGCTGACGTATCTGCCCCAGGGGGCTGTGCTGGCTGCGTAGCCAGTGGTGGGGCGGCTGGGCGTGTGGCGGTTTGGCGTTGGGCATAGCGGGGTCGGTAATAATTTGCCTGCTCTTGCAGTATAGTAAGCGGTTTTCCGGCAGGTGCCGAATCCGGCGGCTGTCAGCCTACAGCAGGACTGGAATCCGACTATGCTCAGCGCCATTGCGAAGAAGTTGTTCGGTAGCCGTAACGATCGTCTGGTCGGCCGCTTGCGTAAGCTCGCGGAACGGATCGGTGACCTGGAGGCCGAGTGCGAAGGGCTTTCCGACGAGGAGCTGAGTGGCCGAACGCAGGCGTTTCGCAAGCGGCTAAGTCAGGGCGAATCCCTGGACGATCTGTTGCCGGAAGCCTTCGCCACCGTCCGTGAGGCGGCTAAACGCGTCCTGGGAATGCGGCATTTCGACGTTCAGCTCGTAGGCGGCATGGTGCTGCACCAGGGCAAGATTGCCGAGATGAAGACCGGCGAGGGCAAGACCCTGGTCGCAACCCTGGCCGTCTACCTCAACGCACTGGCCGGCAAAGGCGTGCATGTTGTGACGGTGAACGACTACCTGGCGCGCCGGGATGCCGATTGGATGGGCAAGCTCTACCGCTTTCTCGGCCTGAGCGTCGGGGTGGTGGTGCCGGGGATGGAGCAAGAGGCCAAGCGCGAGGCCTATCTGGCTGATATCACCTACGGGACCAATAATGAATTCGGCTTCGACTATCTGCGTGACAACATGGCGTTTCGCAAGGAAGACCGAGTGCAGCGCGAACCGTATTTCGCGGTTGTCGACGAAGTGGATTCCATCCTCATCGATGAGGCGCGCACCCCGTTGATCATCTCCGGTCCGGCCGAGGACAGCGCAGACACTTATCAAGCGATGAATCGCCTCGTGCCGAAACTGCGGCGTCAGGAACACGAGCCTGAAGAGGGCGAGGAAGCTGAAGGCGACTACTACGTCGATGAGAAGGCTCGTCAGGTGTACCTGACCGAGGAAGGTCATGAGCACGTAGAGCAGGTACTTCGGGAGGCCGGCTTGCTGGAGGAGGGTTCCAGTCTGTACGACGCTCGCAACATCGGCCTGGTTCACCATTTGAATGCCGCGTTGCGGGCTCATGCCTTGTACCAGAAGGACGTGCATTATCTGGTGCGTGACGGCCAGGTGGTGATTGTCGATGAGTTTACGGGCCGCGCCATGGCCGGTCGACGCTGGTCGGAAGGGCTGCATCAGGCGGTAGAAGCGAAAGAGGGCGTGCAGGTGCGCGCCGAGAACCAGACCCTGGCCTCCATCACTTTCCAGAATTACTTCCGGCTCTACGAGAAGCTTTCCGGGATGACCGGCACGGCTGACACCGAGGCCTTCGAGTTTCAGCAGATCTACGGTCTCGAAGTGGTCGTGATCCCCACCCATCGGCCCATGGCGCGCGTCGACCACAACGATCTGGTCTACCTCACCCAGAAAGAGAAGTTCAACGCGATCATCGAGGATATCGCCGATTGTCAGCAGCGCGGGCAACCGGTGCTGGTGGGTACTACCTCCATTGAGGTCTCGGAGTATCTGAGCGGTCTGCTCGACAAGCGGAAAGTTTCCCACGAGGTGCTCAACGCCAAGCAGCATGAACGGGAAGCCACAATCATTGCCCAGGCCGGGCGGCCCGGCGCGGTGACGCTGGCCACCAACATGGCCGGCCGTGGTACCGATATCATGCTCGGGGGTAATCTGGACGCGGAACTCGACAGCCTGGATGTCGCCTCCGACGAGGAGGCGCGCCAACAGGTTCGCGACGGCTGGAAGATGCGCCACGACCAGGTGTTGGCCGCCGGCGGGCTGCACGTGATCGGCAGCGAACGTCATGAGTCTCGACGCATCGACAACCAGCTTCGCGGTCGCTCGGGCCGCCAGGGCGATCCGGGCTCCACCCGGTTCTATCTCTCCCTTGAGGACTCGCTGTTGCGTATCTTTGCCTCCGAGCGTGTCACCGGCATGATGCAGCGCCTGGGCATGGAGGAAGGCGAGGCTATCGAGAGCGGACTGGTCTCCCGAGTCATCGAGAACGCCCAACGCAAGGTGGAAGGGCACAACTTCGATATCCGCAAACACTTGCTGGAGTTCGATGATGTGGCCAATGATCAACGCCGGGTGGTGTATCAGCAGCGTAACGAGCTGCTGGAGGCCGACGAGATCGAGGACATCATCCGTGGGTTGCGGGAAGACGTGATCCACCAGCTGATCAGCGAGCACGTGCCGCCGGGTTCTATCGATGAGCAATGGGATGTAGCCGGTCTCGAAGAGGCGCTCGAGCGTGAACTTGGCTTGAAGCTGCCGGTGCGGCAGTGGCTGGACGACGAAACCGATCTGCACGAGGAGCCGCTGCGCGCGCGCATACTCCAGCAGGCCGCCGACCTTTACGCGGAGAAGGAAGCGCTGGCTGGCAGTGATGTCCTACGTCAGTTCGAGAAATCGGTGATGCTGCAGGTGCTGGATACCCAGTGGAAAGAACACTTGGCCGCCATGGACTATCTGCGCCAAGGGATTCACCTGCGCGGCTATGCCCAGAAGAACCCCAAGCAGGAGTTCAAGCGCGAGGCCTTCGAGATGTTCAGCGAGATGCTGGACAACATCAAACGCGAAGTGGTCAGCCTGCTGTTGAGGGTCCAGGTGCGGGCCCAGGAAGACGTGGCCGCGGTGGACGAGCAGCGCCGCCCGCAGGGGGAGATGCAGTATCAGCATGCCGACGCCGGCGGTCTGGGCGCCGACGAGGAAGCCGACCAGGTGCAGCGGCGCGAGCAACCCTACGTGCGCGACCAGAAGGTGGGACGCAACGACCCCTGCCCCTGCGGCTCCGGCAAGAAGTACAAGCACTGCCACGGGCGTTTGCAGTAAGGAGCCGCGGGTGAGCGAACAGTCGATACACCCGGTGCCCGGCCTGCGGTTGGGTGCCGTCGCCGCCGGGATCAAGAAACCCGACCGGCGTGATCTGGTGGTGATGGAACTGGCGCCGGGCAGTCGGGTGGCTGCGGTCTTTACCCGCAACCGCTTTTGCGCCGCACCGGTGCATGTGGCCCGAGAACACCTCGCCCGGGGTGAGCCGCGCTATCTGCTGGTCAACACCGGTTACGCGAATGCCGGAACCGGGGAGCAGGGCCTGCGCGATGCCCGGGCCTGCTGCGCGGCGCTGGCCCGGGCGGGTGGCTGCGCGCCGGAGCAGGTGCTGCCTTTTTCCACCGGGGTGATAGGTGAAGCGCTGCCCGTGGAGCGCATCAGCGCGGGCCTTCCAGCGGTGCTGGAGGCCTTGGCGGGCGATGGCTGGCGAGAAGCCGCGAGCGGGATTCTCACCACCGACACCGTGCCCAAACTCGCCAGCCGTGAGTTTCGCGTCGATGGCGTGCGCTGCATCCTCACCGGCATGGCCAAGGGGTCGGGAATGATTCGCCCCGATATGGCGACCATGCTCGCCTACGTGGCTACCGATGCAGCTCTCCCCCAGGCGCTGCTGGACCGTGCGCTGCGAGAGGCGGTTCATCTGTCGTTCAACCGGGTAACCGTGGACGGTGATACCTCTACCAACGATGCCTGCGTGCTCGCCGCCACGGGGCAAGGCGAGTTGCGGATCGAGGAAGAGGGTGACGCCTACCGGGCGTTCCGCGCGGCGCTCACCGAGCTGTGTGTGGAGCTGGCCCGTGCCATTGCCCGGGACGGCGAAGGTGCGACCAAACTGGTCAATGTGCACGTCGATGAGGCGCTCAACGAACTCGAAGCGGCCCGGGTGGCTTTCACCGTGGCGGAGTCGCCGCTGGTAAAGACGGCCCTGTTCGCCAGCGACCCCAACTGGGGGCGGATTCTCGCGGCGGTGGGCCGTGCCGGAATCGACGATCTGGACGTCAGTCGGGTGCGGATCTACCTGGATGAGCTTTGCATCGCGCGCGACGGTGGTCGTGCGCCGGATTACCAGGAGTCGGCGGCCGCCGCCCGTATCGCCGGCAGCGAGGTTACCATCCGTGTGTGCCTTGGCCGCGGCGTGGCCAAGGGCACGGTCTGGACCTGTGATTTCAGCTACGACTACGTGCGCATCAACGCCGAATACCGTACCTGATGCCGACGCTGCATGTGGCCGCAGCGGCCATTTTCGATTCCCTGGGTCGGGTGCTGATCGCGCGCCGGTCGGCACATCGCCATCAGGGCGGGCTATGGGAGTTCCCGGGCGGCAAGATCGAACCGGGTGAGAGCGTGCAACAGGCCTTGTGCAGGGAGCTTGAGGAAGAGCTGGGTATCAGGCCGCTCGATGCCCGCCCCCTGATACGTATCCCCCACCGCTACCCGGACCGGGAGGTCGTGCTCCATGTGAGGGCAGTGCGCCGCTGGCACGGTGAGCCTCGTGGTCTGGAGGGCCAACCATTGCGCTGGGTCACAGCGTCCGAGCTGAATGATTACGATTTTCCCACTGCCAACCGGCCCATCGTGCGCGCGGTGCAACTTCCCGATCAGTATCTGATCACCCCGGATCCTGCCGAGGTGCCCGCCTTTGAACAGCAGCTGGATGCCGCGCTGAGGCGCGGCGTGCGCCTGCTTCAGCTACGCGCTCCCTCCTTGGGCGATGCCGCCTACGCGCGCCTGGCCGAGCGCCTGTTGCCGCGGGTTCATGAGCTGGGGGGGAAGCTGCTGCTCAATGCCGATCCGGCGCTTTGTCTGTCGCTGGGCGCCGACGGCGTGCACTTGAACGCGCGACGCCTGGCGGCGGCCCGGCAGCGGCCCCTGCCGAGCGGCTATCGAGTGGCGGTGTCCTGTCACGACGCGTCGCAACTGGCGCGGGCCGCTGCGTTGGACGCGGACTTCGCGGTGCTCTCGCCGGTGTGCGCCACCGCCAGCCACCCCGGCGTCGAGCCTATGGGCTGGGAATCGTTCGCCGCGCTGGTCGCCGACGCGGCATTGCCGGTCTATGCCCTGGGTGGTCTGAGCCCGGCCGATACGGCGCGGGCAAGGGAAGCGGGCGGTCAGGGAATTGCCGCTATACGAGGTCTCTGGTCTAGGAGCTAGGCGGCTCCCTAACCATCTCCAGGCGGCCGCACGCCCAAGGAACCAGCGTGCAGTCCTGCTAGTCTTCGTTCGCTGGGCGTGTGCCCGGATCAGCCAGCCGACCCACCAGTTCTTCGTCCAGCTCGGCGCCGGGGATGCTGTGGCGTTCCGTGAACCAGTCGTTGAGATCAGCCATGCGGCAGCGCTTGCTGCAAAAGGGCCGATAAGGCGAGGCCGCGGACCATTCGACCGGTGCGCGACAGTTGGGGCAGGGAACGGTGGTGCTCATGGAGTGATCTCGAAGTTCAGATCATGCAGCATTGCAGATGAAAGTGGACGGTGTCGCTCACCCGCTCCGCCCGCCCGCCCCCATCGGCGGTGGCCTGCAGGAAGCGTACGGTGATGAAATGCTTGCTGCCGCTGATCACCGCGTGGCAGCGCGATTCCGCAGGCAGAAGCACGCGTATCAACTGGCCGGGGGCGCCCGCGGGCAGCTTGCGTTGGTAGCTGCCGTCCTCGGCGTTCAATGACTGGATGTTCGCGCTCTGACGGTACAGGCTCAGCACCGTTTCGCCGGCTTCGCGCAGTTCCGAAAGCGTGCTCAGCCAGCGCTGTAACTGCTCCAGGCGCTCCCGCGGATGCCGATGCAACCAATGATGGTAGGCCGGCAGGTCGAAGCCGCAGGTGCCGCCGGCGACTCCAGAGCGCTGGAGGACGGCCACCAGCAGTTCGTCCTGCTTGAGCGCGCCGCCCGGTGCGCCCGGTAGCGCCTTGAGGCGCCGGTTGCAGCCCTCCAATCGCTGCAGTAGCGCATCGAGTTGAGCGTCGTCCACCCCAGGCTGGCGGCGCAGGGGGGCGAGGACGCCCAGCAGCCGGTCCAACTCCTTGTTCAGTTCGCTGCGCAGATCGCCACGTCCGAGCAGTTCCATCAACTCCACCAGCGT
Source organism: Alkalilimnicola sp. S0819 (assembly GCF_009295635.1). Classification (NCBI taxonomy): domain Bacteria; kingdom Pseudomonadati; phylum Pseudomonadota; class Gammaproteobacteria; order Chromatiales; family Ectothiorhodospiraceae; genus Alkalilimnicola; species Alkalilimnicola sp. S0819. The sequence goes on from NZ_WHIW01000011.1 coordinate 6,484, forward strand.
GTGTACGCCCAGCCGGCTGTGCCACGGGCTCTCGCCCTGCAGCGCGAAATCCGCTTGCCGGAACAGAAATTCCAGGCGTAACAGGGTGCGAGCACGTTCGTTCAGCGGTTGCTCGTAGGCCGTAACGGCTTCTTCTGCGTTGGACTCCATTGGCATCCTGCCCTGATCCCAGCCAATAAGCCGCACATTGTCGCCCAGGGGGGCGCATGGTGAAAGGGGCTCAGGGGGTGGCCGCCAGGGAATTGATCAGTCCCCCGCCAGGCGAAGGTACGCCTGATGCAGCGCCTCCACGTCCGCCTGCAGCCGTTTCAGGTCGCTATCGTTGACGATTACATCGTCGGCGATGGCCAGCCTCGCGCCACGCTCCGCCTGGGCGGCAAGCATGGCTTCGGCCAACTCCGCGCTGCCGCCGTCTCGGGCCATCAGGCGCTGTCGTTGAGTCTCCCGGGGGGCGTCCACCACCAATACCCGGTCGGCCAGGCCCTGCATGCCGGTTTCCACCAGCAACGGGATCACCAACAAGGCATAGGGCGCATGGAGTGCGCGCAATTGTCCTCGCAGACGCTCGCGGATCAGCGGGTGGAGCAGGGCATTCAGCCGGGCGCGGGCCTCGGGGTGTTGGAAGATGTGCTCTCGCAGGCGCGCCCGATCCAGGCGGCCCCGATTGTCCAGCATGCTCTCGCCAAAGGCTTGACGGATGCCTTCCAGACCCGGTTGGCCGGGTGCTACCACTTCCCGGGCCGCCACGTCCGCATCCACCACTGGGACTCCGAGGGCCGCGAAGCGGTCGGAGACCGTGGTCTTTCCGCTGGCGATGCCGCCGGTGAGGGCCACGACCAGCACGTCGCCCGCCTACAGCCCCGCCCAGCGGAAATACAAAGCGGTGAACTCTTCGCGCCAGAGCAGCGCCAGCCAGCCGGCGGCAGCGAGGTAGGGGCCGAAGGGAATGGGAATGTTGCGATCGCGCCCGCGCAGTATGATCAGCGCGATGCCCACCACGGCGCCCACCAGCGAGGAGAGCAAGACGATCAGTGGCAGGCTCTGCCAGCCCAGCCAGGCGCCGAACACGGCGAGCAGCTTGAAATCCCCGTAGCCCATGCCCTCCTTGCCGGTGAGCAGGCGGAACAGGTGGAAGATCAGCCACAGGGCAAGATAACCCGCCGCCGCGCCAATCACCGCATCCGGCAGGCTGGTGAACACGCCGCCTACATTGACCAACAGCCCCAGCCACAGCAGCGGCAGGGTGATGTTGTCGGGCAGCAGTTGCTCGTCGAAATCGATCACACTCAGTGCGACCAGCGACCAGGTCAACACCAGGGCGAACGCAGTCTCCCAGCCGAACCCGAAGCGCCAGGCCACCAACGCGGACAGCAGCCCGGTGGCCAGCTCCACGGCCGGGTAGCGGACCGGGATGCGGCGCTTGCAGGCGCTGCAGCGACCGCGCAGGAAGAGGTAGCTGATGAGCGGGATGTTCTCCCAGGGGCGGATACGATGCCCGCAGCCGGGGCAATGGGAGGCCGGGGCGACCAGGTTGAAGGGCGCGGCCGCTTTGTCGGTCTCGGTTTCACCGAAAAGTGCCTCGCACTGGCCCTTCCACTCTCGCTCGAGCATCTTCGGCAGGCGCAGGATCACCACATTCAGGAAGCTGCCCACCAGCAGCGACAGCAGGAAGGCCGCCAGTACGAAGGCGGCCGGGTTCTGTTGTAAATAATACAAGACGCTTAGACCACCTGGCCCATCTTGAAGATCGGCAGATACATGGCGATGACCAAGCCGCCCACCAGGACGCCGAGAATGGCCATGATCAGGGGCTCCAGCAGGCTGCTCAGGCTGTCGATGGCATTGTCCACCTCTTCCTCGTAGAAATCGGCAACCTTGGCCAGCATGTCGTCCAGGGCACCGGATTCTTCACCGATGGCGACCATCTGCACCATCATGTTGGGGAACAGGTTGCTCTGACGCATCACGGACTGCAGCTGTTGGCCGGAGGAGACGTCATCCTTCATCTTCAGCGTCGCTTCCTGGTAGACCACGTTGCCGGTGGCCCCGGACACCGACTGCAACGCATCCACCAGGGGTACGCCGGCCGCGAACATGGTGGAGAGGGTACGGGCAAAGCGTGCCTGGGCGGCCTTGTTGAGAATCACGCCAACGATGGGTAGCTTGAGCGCAATTCGATCCAGCAGATGCGCGAACTTCTGCGAGCGGCGCTTGCCCTGTACGAAAGCCACGATTACGCCCACGGCGCCGAACAGCATCGCCCACCAGTAGCTCTGGAAGAACTCCGAGAGGTTCACCACCATCTGGGTGAAGGCCGGCAGGTCCGCGCCGAAGCCGCTGAACAGGTCTTCGAACTGGGGTACCACATAGATCAGCAGGATGGCGGTGACCACGAAGGCCACCACAATAACGGCGGTAGGGTAGAACAGCGCCTTCTTGATCTTCTTCTTGATGGACTCGGTCTTTTCCTTGTAGGTGGCGATCTTGTCCAGCAGGGTATCCAGCACGCCCGCCTGCTCGCCGGCCTGGACCAGGTTGCAGAACAGTTCGTCGAAGTGGTACGGGTGCTTGGAGAGTGCTTCCACCAGCGACGCGCCGCCTTCCACGTCGGTCTTGATCTTCATCACCAGGTCCTGCACGCCGGCGTTCTCGTGGCCGCGGCCGATGATGTCGAAGGCCTGCACCAGCGGCACGCCCGCATCGAGCATGGTGGCCAACTGGCGGCTGAACACGGCGATATCGGCGGTGGTGACCTTCTTCTTCTTGCCGGCGCTGGAGAACAGCGTGGATTTCTTCACCACCTTCTTGGCGGCGATGCCCTGGCGGCGCAGTTCGGCGCGCAGCATGGTGGGATTGGTGGCCTGGCTCTCGCCCTTGACCTTCGAACCTCGCTTGTCGACACCTTCCCAACTGAAGGTGGACAGTTTGATCGCTTTTTCTGCCATGGCTCCGTGTCTCTTGTGCTTGTTATGCCGCTGTTATTATTCGACGGTTACGCGGTTGACTTCGGTGAGGCTGGTCACGCCCTGCATGACTTTTTTCAACCCCGAGCGGCGTAGGTCGTCTATGCCTTCCTTGCGCGCCTGATCGCCCAGCTGCAGGGAGTTGCCTCCCTCCATGATGATCCGGCCCATGGCCTCGGAGACGGGCATGACCTGATAGATGCCCACCCGCCCCTTGTAGCCCTCGGCGCACTGGTCGCAGCCCACCGCGTCGTAGAGGGTGAGCCCGTCCAGGTCCTCTTCGAGAAAACCTTCCTTGAGCAGTGCGTCCCGGGGCACTTCCACCGGCGCCTTGCAGCTGTTGCACAGCCGCCGGGCCAGGCGCTGGGCGATGATCAGGCTCACCGAGGAGGCGATGTTAAAGGCCGGAACACCCATGTTCGCCAGGCGCGTGAGCGTCTGGGGGGCGTCGTTGGTGTGCAGGGTGGAGAGCACCATGTGCCCGGTCTGTGCCGCCTTGATGGCGATCTCGGCGGTTTCCAAATCACGGATTTCACCGACCATGATCACGTCCGGGTCCTGGCGCAGGAAGGCCCGCAGGGCCGAGGCGAAACTCAATCCGGCCTTCATGTTCAGGTTCACCTGGTTGATGCCTTCCAGGTTGATTTCCACCGGGTCCTCGACCGTGGAGATATTGCGATCCGCGGTGTTGAGGATGTTCAGCGCCGTGTACAGGGATACCGTCTTGCCGCTACCCGTCGGGCCGGTAACCAGCACCATGCCGTAGGGCTTGTGGATGGCGTCGACGAAGCGTTCCTTCTGCTCCGGCTCGTAACCCAGCGCATCGATGCCCAGTTTGGCGCTGGAGGGGTCCAGGATACGCAGGACGATCTTCTCGCCGAACAGGGTGGGGCAGGTGTTGACGCGGAAATCGATGGCCCGGGTCTTGGAGAGCCTCATCTTGATGCGGCCGTCCTGGGGTACACGGCGCTCGGCGATGTCCATCTGCGACATGACCTTGATGCGCGCGGAAATGCGGTTGGCCAAAGCGATGGGCGGTCCGGCCACCTCGCTCAGCATGCCGTCCTGGCGGAACCGTACCCGAAAGCGCTTTTCATAGGGCTCGAAGTGTATGTCCGAGGCCCCCTTCTTGATTGCGTCCAACAGTACCTTGTTGACGAAGCGCACCACCGGCGCGTCGTCCGCGTCGGCCTCGGTGACCGCCTGCCCGCCCTCGTCCTCGTCACCGCCGGAAATGTCGAGATTGTCCAGATCCGCGTCCAGATCCATGCCGGACATGGCGCCCAGACCACCATCGGCGGCCTCCAGCGCCTTGTCCATGGCGCGCATGAGCTTGTCTTCTTCCACCAACACCGGGTCGGTGGTCAGGCCGGTGTGGAACTTGATCTCGTCCAGTGCGTCCAGGTTGGTGGGGTCGGAAACGGCCACGAACAGCCGTTTGCCGCGCTTGAGCAGCGGCAGGGCCCGGTGGTGGCGAACCAGTTTCTCCTTGACCAGTTTGACGGCGGCCACATCCGGTTCCATGGCGTCCAGGTCCATCACCGGCACGCCGAACTCCTGGCTACCGGCCTCGGCGATGGCCTTGGCGGCGACCAGCTTCTTCTCCACCAGGTGGGCGACCAGCGGGGTGCGGGCCTTCTTGGCTTCTTCCGCGGCGCGCCGGGCGGTTTCCTCGTCGAGCAGGCCGTCGCGCACCAGGCGGGCGGCCAGTCCGCTGAGCCGTATGGAAGGGTTCACTGTTGCCATATGGGGTTTTGATCTCGCTTTGCGCGGCGGCGTGTGCTTCGGTCCATGGTTTTTATTATGGGTGTTCGTGAAGTTCCGTTACGGGGAAACTTCATGTTCCAAGGTTTCGAATATAAACCATAAAATCTCCCTCAACTAGGAAGCGGGACACGTCTGCCCGAGTCTCTGCTCAGGAGGACAAGGCTTCGCTGGCGAACACATCCGCCGGTTCCTGCATGAAATAGCCCTGGATGTATTCCACGCCACATTGCCAGAGCACGGAGAGATTCCCCGCGTCTTGCACCAGCGGGGCGATGGTGCGCGCGCCGGTGCTGCGCGCTTGGGCCACCAGAGTCTGGATGCGTTTCTGCTGTTGCACATCGGTGGCGGCGGCGCGAGTAAGGTTTCCGGCGAGCTTGATGTAATCGGGCTTCAGGGTTTGCAACAATTCCAGGCTCTGATTGCCGTCGCTGACATGCTCCAGGGCCACGCCGCAGCCCAGATCACGCAGCGCCCGCACCAGTCGGGCGCTTTCCGACAGGCGCGTGATCGCTGTGGATTCAGGGATCTGCAGCACCAGCTGCTCGGGGCGCACGGCGTTCTCCCGTACGCACTGGGCGATGTGCTTGGCGATGTCGGGGTTGGATATGCTTTCGGCGAACAGCTTGACGAACAAAACCGGCGCGGTCTCCCGCTGGCTGCCCAGTACCTCGGCGGCGCGGCTGAGCACCCAGCGGTCAAGCTGCGGCTCCAGCCCGGCCCGCGCCACGGCAGGCAGAAATTCCCGGGGCAGAATGTCGTCCCCGTCTTCACTGCGCAGGCGCAGGAAGACCTCATAGAAGCTGCTCGGTTGGCCGGAGAGGCTGGCAACAGGTTGGTAGACCAGGCGGAAGTGTTGTCTCACCAACGCCTGGCTGACCCGTTTGTGCCACTGCTCCAGGAGAGCCTGGTCGGCTTCGCTGCGCACCGCCTGGTCGCCGGCCTCGCCGCCCGCGAGTTGCAGCGCCTGGGTAGCGCGGTCCAGCAGTTGTCCCGGGTCCGCGTCCGCCGCGCTCACTACCGTCATGCCCAGGCGCGCGCTGGCGGGGAGTTTGCTCATCTGGCTATCGATTTCGCTCGCCAGTTGCTCCAGCGCGGAAGCATCCAGACCGTGCAGCAGCAGGCCGATGTCGCCATCGCTCAGGCGGGCGGCCAGACTGGCCGGGGGCAGCAGGCGGTGCAATTGCTCGGCGGCCTCCACCAGCAGCCCGGGCAGTTGCGCTTGATCGCCCTCCAGGCGCAGCAAGGCGAGCGCCGCGTTGGTGCCGGCCCGCCGGGCCGCCAGGGTGTGACGCAGGGTTTCGTAAAAATGCTCGTCGTTGTAGAGGCCGGTGAGCGGTTCGCGCCGGGCCAGGTAGCGCCAGGCGCTGCGCAGATCCCGTGCGCGGCCCACCCGGTGATGAATGATGGCGGCCAGGTCAGTGGCGGCCACCGGCAGACCCAGCAGGCTGTCCACGCCAGCGACGATGGCGGCATCATCCAGGCTGCGTTTGTCTGCCGAGGTCAGCAGGATCACCGGCAGGCCCTGGTAGCTCGGGATCTGGCGCAGCGCCTGTACCAGCTCCAGGCTGCACTCCGGTGTCTCATCGGCGTGGAGCAGCAGCAGATCCACGGCTTCGCGGCGCAGGGTTTCCAGCAGTTGATCGCTGGTATCGCAGTCCAGCAGCCGAATGCCGGCCGCCTCCAGCTTGTCGCGCTCGACGGGGGCGCAGCTCCCAGGCTCCTCCAGCAACAGGGCGGTGGGCTGCTCGGCGCTGTCCGCGGCAAGCAGTTGGCTCAGGCGATGCAACAGGGCTGTGCGATTGAGCGGCCAGTGGAAAAAGCCGCTGCCATTGGCGCGTATGGCCCGCAGCCGGGTGCTCATGTCGTCCTGGCGCGAGACGAAAATATGCGGGGCCTGGGGCGCGGCCAGCGGTTCCTCGCCCAAGGCCTCCAGCTCCGCGATCACCGCCGCCGGCGGCAGGGTTGCCGCTGCATTGCCCATTACCGCCGCACTGACGAAGTGCCGTGCCTTGTAACCGTAATGACGCAGATCCAGCGCCAGGGCCTCGCCGACGGTGCCGTCCTGGAACAGCAGATAAATCGGGCCGCTTTGATCCCCCATGGGTAAAGGCATCCCCTGCAGTTTGGGTTCTTGTTGTCTTTTCCGAACCGCAAGGATAGGCCCCGCGAGCGCTTCGGGTAAAGCGCGGTTCCGGTGGGGGCCGGGCAGGCGCTCAGGGCGGGGCGAGTCGCTTCAGGAAATCCGCCAGCATGGGCTCGCTCAGTTCGCCCAAGTGCGTGTCGACCAGTTGCCCGTCGGCGTCATAGAAGAAGGTGGTGGGTAGGCCTCGTGCGCCGGTCTGCTCGGAATACTGGTGGAGCGGGTCCAGCAGCAGGTTCTCCAACTGCAGGCCTTGACCGTGCAGGTAGCGGCCGATCGAGGCGCGGTCTTCGCCTTGATTGACGAAAACAATGTGGAGGTTCGCATGTTGGCGCTGGGCTGCCTGCAGCACTGGCATTTCCCGCCGGCAGGGCGGGCACCAGGTGGCCCAGAGGTTCACCACCGTGGGTTTGCCGCGGAAATCGCGCAGCGCCATCCACTCGCCACTCAGGCTCTGAAGGTCCAATTCCGGCAGGCCGGGACCGGCTTGCTGCAATTGCTGGTTAAGCCAGGCGAAGGCCGCCCAGGCCAGCGCCGCCGTCGCGATGAGGGTGAGTAGCGCCTTGCGCAGGGCGGCGCGTTTGCCGCGCGCCGTGGCGTAGACCATGCTGCCGATTACTCCTGCCCAAGCGGAAAAGCCACCCTGCCACAGGTAGAGGGTTTCCAGGGGCCGTTGCTGGAAGTAGTCCGCGTGACCCAGCGCATAAGCCAGCCGCGCAGTGATGAGGCCGGCCACCAGGCTTTGCCAGAGCAGTGATTCCAGCCCGCGGTGGCCGCGCCGTTCCCACAGGCGGGCGGCGAGCAGCGCCAGAATCATCAGCGCCACCGCCACCAGGCGGGGGATGGCCAGCGCCAGTGGGCCGAGGGTGATGCTGTTCATGGCTCCCACGACAAAGGCCGCCCGGTATTGCTACCGCGGCGGCCTTCGATCTTGTGCCTGGTCGGGGTGAGAGGATTCGAACCTCCGGCCCCTGCCTCCCGAAGACAGTGCTCTACCAAGCTGAGCTACACCCCGAATTGTCGATCTAGTGAGAGCGATCCACCGCTGATTTGGCGACCTGTTCAAGCGCTTGCCGATACGGGTTGGCCGGCAAATGCTCCAGACAGGCCAAGGCGGCATCCGTCTCCCGCTGAGCGAGGCGGCGAGTATAGGCAATGGCTCCGGTGTTTTCAATCGCTTCGCGCACTTCCGCCAGGCGCGACACGTCACCCTGTTCGATGGCTATGCGGATCGCCGCCGCCTGCGCCGCGGAGCCGGTGCGCATGGCGTAGATCAGCGGCATGGTGGGTTTGCCCTCGGCCAGGTCGTCGCCCACGTTCTTGCCGATCTCCTCGGCACTGCCGGTGTAGTCCAGCAGGTCATCCACCAGCTGGAAGGCTGTGCCCACGTGGCGGCCATAGTCGGCCAGCGCATCGGCCACTACCTGCGGCTGATCGCTGATCACCCCGCCGAGCCGGCAGCCAGCTTCGAACAGCGCCGCTGTCTTGCGGTAGATCACCTCCAGGTAGCGCTCTTCGCTGACATCCGGGTCGTTGCAGTTGAGCAGCTGCATCACCTCGCCGGCGGCGATGGTATTGGTGGCGGCCGCCAGCACGGCCATCACATCCATGCGACCCACTTCCACCATCATCTCGAAGGAGCGTGAGTAGAGGAAATCCCCCACCAGCACGCTGGCTTCGTTGCCCCAGATGTGGTTGGCGGTGTCACGGCCGCGGCGCAGCTCGGAGGCGTCCACCACGTCGTCGTGGAGCAGGGTGGATGTATGGATGAACTCCACCACCGCGGCGAGCTGTATGTGATCCTGACCGGTGTGCCCGCAGGCCCGCGCGGCCAGCAGCACCAGCAGGGGGCGCAGGCGCTTGCCGCCACTGTTTATAATGTAGGCGCCCAGCTGGTTGATCAGCGCCACGTCCGAGCTCAGCCGAGTCTGTATCAGCCGGTCCACGGCCGACACGTCGTCCGCCACCAGTTCACGCAGCGCGTTGATATCCATTGCCGATCGAAAGGCCCACAGCGGAAGGGAAGCCGCATGCTAGGAAGGGCGCGGAGGGGTGTCAAGAAAGCGAGGTGTCGGCGTTGACCGCGGGGCTAGGAGTCGCTAAGATTCCGCGCCTTGACTTGGCTGCCCTCTCGGCGGCCAGCGAATGGAATTCAACGGAGAACGGGCCATGTACGCCGTCATCAAGACCGGAGGCAAGCAGTACCGCGTCGCCGAAGGCGACAAGCTGCGCATCGAGAAGCTGAACGCCGAAGAAGGCGCCACCGTGGATTTCGACCAGGTTCTGCTGGTCGGCGAAGGTGATAACGTCAAGGTCGGCGCGCCGCTGGTGGAAGGCGGCAAGGTCACCGCCGAGGTCGTGCGCCAGGGCCGCGCGGACAAGGTGGAGATCATCAAGTTCAAGCGCCGCCACAACTACAAGCGCACCCAGGGGCATCGGCAGAGCTTCACGGAAGTGAAGATCACCGGCATCTCCGCAGCCTAATCGACTGAGAGGACAAAGCTCATGGCACATAAAAAGGCAGGCGGCAGTACTCGTAACGGTCGCGATTCAGAGTCGAAACGTCTTGGCGTGAAGCGCTTTGGCGGGCAGGCGGTAATCGCCGGCAACATCCTGATCCGTCAGCGCGGCACCCACTTCCATGCCGGCGAGAACGTCGGTCTGGGTCGGGATCACACCCTGTTCGCCAAGGCCGACGGTCACGTGGTCTTCGAGCGCAAGGGGCCGAAACAGCGTCGCACCGTGAGTGTGCGCCCCGCGTAAGGCTCGGCCACAAGCATAGTGCGAAAGCCCCGTTCCTCGAGCGGGGCTTTTTTGTATGGGGTAATGTGCCGCCATGAAATTCGTCGATGAAGTCACCATCAAGGTGGCCGCCGGGGACGGCGGCAATGGCTGCGTGAGCTTCCGCCGGGAGAAGTACATCCCCAAGGGGGGGCCGGACGGTGGTGATGGCGGCAAGGGCGGCAGCGTCTGGCTGCAGGCCGACGAGGGGCTCAACACCCTGGCGGATTTCCGCCACACCCGTCACTTCAAGGCCCGCCGCGGCGAGAACGGCATGGGTCGTCAGTGCAGCGGCGCCAAGGGTGAAGACATCGTGGTGATGGTGCCCATCGGCACCCTGGTCTACGACCGGGAGACCGGCGAGCAACTGGGGGATCTGCTGGAGCACGGCCAACAGCTCCTGGTGGCCCAGGGCGGCCGGGGCGGCTTGGGCAACATCCACTTCAAGAGCTCCGTCAACCGGGCTCCCCGCCGCGCCACCTCCGGCACCGAAGGCGAGCGCCGGGAGTTGAAGATGGAGCTCAAGCTGCTGGCGGATGTGGGCTTGCTGGGTATGCCCAACGCCGGCAAATCCACCTTGATTCGGGCGGTCTCCGCCGCGCGGCCCAAGGTGGCCGATTATCCTTTCACCACCCTGTATCCGAATCTGGGCGTGGTGAGCGTGGGCGCCGGGCGCAGTTTCGTGGTGGCCGATGTGCCCGGGGTGATCGAAGGCGCGGCCGAGGGCGCGGGGCTGGGGGTGCGTTTTCTCAAGCATCTGAGCCGCACCCGCCTGATTTTGCACCTGGTGGATGCGCTGCCGCTGGATGAGAGCGTCTCTCCGGCGGAGCAGGTGCGCAAGATCGCCGACGAGCTGCGTCGCTTCAGTCCTGAGTTGGCCGAGCGGGAGCGCTGGCTGGTGGTCAACAAGCTCGACCTGCTGCCCGAGAGCGAGCGTCAGTCCCATGTGGATGCCCTGTGTGCCGAGTTGGGCTGGCAGGGGCCGGTCTACGCGGTCTCGGCGCTCAGCGGCGAGGGCACCGAGCGGCTGAGTCAGGATGTGATGACCCGCCTGGAAGCGATGTGGGCGGAAGAAGAGGAACAGGGCCGGAATGAGCGGACGGAGCAGTAGCGAGCGCTGGGTGGTCAAGGTCGGCAGCGCCCTGGTCACCGACGACGGGCGCGGGCTGGACCGCACACGCATCGCCGCTTGGGTAGAGCAGATTGCCGAGCTGCGCCGGCGGGGGCTTTCTGTGATTCTGGTCTCTTCCGGTGCCGTGGCCGAGGGCATGCAGCGTCTGGGCTGGCGGCAACGCCCGCGCGCCGTTCACGAGCTGCAGGCCGCCGCCGCGGTGGGGCAAATGGGTTTGGTGCAGGCCTACGAGGCGGAGTTCCAGCGCTACGGTCTGCACACCGCCCAGGTGCTGCTCACCCATGAAGATCTGAGCAACCGTCGGCGGTATCTGAATGCTCGCAGCACATTGAAGACCTTGCTGGAGCTGGGTGTGGTTCCCGTGGTCAACGAGAACGACACCGTGGTTACCGACGAAATCCGCTTCGGTGACAACGACACCCTGGCCGCGCTGGTGGCGAACCTGGGGGAGGCGGATCAACTGGTCATTCTCACCGACCAGCAGGGCCTCTACGACGGTGACCCGCGAAGCAACCCCCACGCTGCTCTGGTGCGCGAGGCACGGGCGGGTGATCCGTCCCTGGATGCCATGTGCTCCGCCGCGGCGGGCGCCGTGGGCAGTGGCGGAATGTTGGCCAAGGTGCGTGCCGGCGCCCGGGCGGCACGCTCCGGTACCGTGACCCGCATCGCCTCCGGGCGAGAGGAGCGGGTGCTGCTGCGCCTGCAGGAAGGGGAGGCGCTGGGAACTCGGCTGAGCCCCGCCGCCGAGCCGTTGGCGGCCCGCAAGCGCTGGCTGGCCGGGCAACTGCAGCTGCGCGGCAAGCTCTGGCTGGATGCCGGCGCGGTGCGGGTGTTGCGCGAGCAGGGCCGCAGCCTGCTGGCCGTGGGTGTTAGCCGGGTGGAGGGCAGGTTTTCCCGCGGCGAAGTGGTAGCCTGTCTGGGCCCCGATGGCGTCGAGGTCGCACGTGGCCTGGCCAATTACGGCGCGGACGAGGCGCGTCGCATTCAAGGGCGCGGCAGCGACGAGATCGAGAGCCTGCTCGGTTATGTGGGCGAGCCGGAACTGATCCACCGGGACAATCTGGTGCTCACCGGTTGAGCGTCTCCCTGGTTGACATAAGCGGCTCCCGCAAGAATAATGACCGCCCTTTCTGGATTCCGATTCTTTTGGTAGGAGTTTAAGCCTTGGCTAACATCGCGTCCGCAAAGAAGCGTGCCCGTCAGGCCGAAGTACGTCGGCAGCACAACCAGGCCCGCCGCTCGATGCTGCGCACCGAGATCAAGAAGGTGCTCAAAGCTGTGGAGAGCGGTGACAAGGCCCAGGCTGATGCCGCCTTCAAGACCGCTGTGCCGGTTATCGACCGCATGGCCACCAAGGGCCTGATCCACAAGAACAAGGCTGCTCGCCACAAGAGCCGTCTGAACGCCAGCATCCGCGCCCTGGCCTAACGGCCGGCGCCGAATCGAGGAAGCCGCCTGACCGGGCGGCTTTTTCGTGGCCGGGTGTTTTCCAGCCGGGCCTTGCTATGATCTGGCCTTCGCTCGGCCGCGAGTAGATCCATGCTCAGATCCCTGTTCACCTTTGGCTCCTGGACGCTGCTCTCGCGGGTGCTGGGCTTGGTGCGGGATGTGGTGATCGCCACCTTCTTCGGTGCGGGCGCGGCCACCGACGCCTTCTTCGTCGCCTTCAAGATTCCCAATTTCGGTCGACGGCTGTTCGCCGAGGGGGCCTTCTCCCAGGCCTTCGTGCCGGTGTTGAGCGAATACCGCCTGCACCGCTCCCTGGAGGAGGTGCGCGCGCTGATTGCTCGGGCCTCGGGCACCCTGGGGCTGGTGCTGTTGGCGCTGACCCTGATAGGCGTGCTGGGCGCCCAAGGAGTGATGGCCCTGTTCGCCCCGGGCTGGCTGGCCGATGACCCGACCAAGTTCGCCATGGCCGTGGACATGCTGCGGCTCACCTTTCCGTATCTGCTGCTGATCTCCCTGGTGGCCTGTGCCGGGGCGGTGATGAACACTTACGGTCATTTCGGCATGCCGGCCTTCGCACCGGTGCTGCTCAATCTGTGTCTGATCGCTGCCGCCCTCTGGTTGCAGCCCTACTTCCAGCAGCCCATCTATGCGCTGGCCTTCGCCGTGTTCGTCGCCGGGGTGCTGCAGCTGCTGATTCAGCTGCCGGTACTGCGCCGCCTGGGCGTGCTCAGCTGGCCGCGCTGGGGCTGGAAGGATTCCGGCGTGCGTCGGGTGCTGCGGCTGATGGGGCCGGCGGTGTTCGGCTCCTCGGTGGCGCAGATCAATCTGCTGATGGACACCGTGCTGGCGTCCTTCCTGATCACCGGCAGCATCACCTGGCTGTATGTGTCGGACAGGCTGATGGAGTTCCCGCTGGGTATCTTCGGCGTGGCTCTGGGTACGGTGATCCTGCCCCGGCTCTCCGGTGAGCACAGCAGCGCCCGGCCCGCGCAGTTCTCCGCCACCCTCGACTGGGCGCTGCGCCTGACCGTGTTGATTGCGCTGCCCGCGGCGGTGGGGCTGATCATGCTCGCGGGGCCGATATTGACCACGCTATTCCAGTACAAGGCCTTCTTGGCCGCCGATGTCTACGCCGCGCGCCTGAGCCTTTTCGCCTACGCCGCCGGGCTGTTCGCCTTCATCCTGGTGAAGGTGCTGGCGCCGGGCTACTTTGCGCGCCAGGACACCCGCACCCCGGTGCGTTTCGCCGCCTTCAGCTTCCTTCTCAACATGGTGTTGAGCGCCCTTGCCGTCTACCGCCTGCACGACACCGCCTACGGGCATGTGGGCCTGGCCTCGGCCACGGTGGTGGCCGCCGGCGCGAATGCCTGGATGCTGTTCCGCGGCCTGCGCGCCACGGGGGTGTATCAGCCCCGCGACGGCTGGGGCCTGTACGCCGGGCGCATCCTGCTGGCGGTCGCCGCGATGGCGATCGTGCTTTACTGGCCTGCGCGCGAACTGCACAGTTGGCTGCTGGCGGACGTCTGGGCGCGGGTCGGGCGGCTGCTGTTGTGGGTGAGCGCGGGTGTTGTGGTCTATGGCGCGGTGCTGTGGCTGAGCGGTCTGCGCCCGGGGAGCCTGCGTGCCCCCGCCGCGCATGGCCGGGGGGCTTCAAAGCCCTTATAATGCACGGTTTTGCGGGCCCTGTGGCATGCGCCTGATTCGCGGTTTCGACAATCTGCCCTCCAGCCTGCGTGGCGGCGCGGTGACCATCGGCAACTTCGATGGGGTGCACCGCGGCCATCAGCGCATGCTCGCCGAGCTGCGTGCCCGGGCGGATGAGCTGGGCGGGCCGGCGCTGTTGCTGAGCTTCGAGCCCCATCCGCTGGAGTATCTGCACCCCGAAAAGGCCCCGCCGCGCATTACCCGGCTGCGGGACAAGCTGCTGGCGCTGCGGGGCTGCGGGCTGGACGCGCTGATCTGTCTGCGTTTCGGCCCGCGTCTCGCCGCCCTGGAGGCCGAGGCGTTCGTCCGACGGGTGCTGCACGACGGCCTGGAGGCGCGTTACCTGCTGGTGGGCGACGATTTCCGCTTCGGCCGGGGCCGGGGCGGGGACTATGCGCTGTTAAAGGGCTTGGCGCCGCGCTACGGGCTGGCACTGGGCCGCATGGACACGGTGGCCGAGGCCGGCGGACGCATCAGCAGCACCCGCATCCGTGAACGGCTGGCCGCCGGCGAGCTGGCCGAGGCCGAGCGCCTGCTGGGCCGCCCCTATGCCATTTCCGGCCGGGTAAGCCATGGCCAGCGCCTGGGGCGGGAGCTGGGTTTTCCGACCCTGAACCTGCCCTTCATCGGCATGCGACCACCGCTGCGCGGGATCTTCACCGTGCGGGTGCATGGCCTGGGCGCGCCGCGGGAAGGGGTGGCCAGCATCGGCACCCGGCCCACGGTGAACGGGCGGGGCACGGTGCTGGAAGTCTACCTGCTGGATTTCGACCAGCAGGTGTACGGTCGCCACGTGCGGGTGGAGTTTCTGCACTGGCTGCGCGACGAGCAGCGCTTCGATTCGCTGGAGGCCTTGCGCGCGCAAATTGCCGCCGATGTAGCCGCCGCCCGCCATTATTTCACCGCCTGAACCATTTGCCGCTTAACACTGGGAAACCGACGTGACCGATTACAAGCACACGCTCAATCTGCCGCAGACCGACTTCCCCATGCGGGGCAACCTGGCCAAGCGTGAACCGGAGCGGTTGAGCCAGTGGCAGGGCATGGATCTGTACCGCCGCCTGCGCGAGCAGCGCGCCGGGCGCGAAAAGTGGGTGTTGCATGATGGCCCCCCCTACGCCAACGGCGACATCCACATCGGTCACGCGGTCAACAAGGTCCTCAAGGACATTATCGTCAAGAGCCGCACGCTGGATGGCTATGACGCGCCCTACGTGCCGGGCTGGGATTGTCACGGACTGCCCATCGAGGCGAAGGTGGAACAGCGCCTGGGTCGGGTGGGCGACAAGGTGAGCGCGCGGGAATTCCGCCAGGCCTGCCGCGAGTACGCCGCCACCCAGGTGGACGGCCAGCGCGAAGGCTTCAAACGCATGGGCGTGATCGGGGATTGGGACAATCCCTACCTCACCATGGATTTTCGCATCGAGGCGGATATCCTGCGCACGCTGGCGAAGATCATCGACAAAGGTCATCTGCTGCGTGGCTTCAAGCCCGTGCATTGGTGCCTGGACTGCGGATCGGCCCTGGCCGAGGCCGAGGTGGAATACGAGGAGCGTACCTCGCCGGCCATCGACGTGGCCTTCCCGGTAGCCGACGAGTCGGGATTCCTCGCGCGCCTGAACGTGGAAGCGGACGCCCCCGGCGAGCTGGCGGTGGCCATTTGGACCACCACCCCCTGGACCCTGCCCGCCAACCAGGCCGTGGCAGTCCACCCCGATCTGAACTACGCCCTGGTGGCCTTCGAGCACGAAGGCCGTGCCCGCCGCCTGCTGCTGGCCGAGGACCTGGTGGAGAGCGCGCTGCAGCGCTACGGCGTGGAAGACTACCGCGTCGTTGCCCGTGCCCAGGGTGCGGCCCTGGAGCGCGCCAGCCTGCGCCACCCCTTCCAGGCCCGCGAGGTGCCGCTGATTCTGGGTGAGCATGTGACCACCGATGCCGGCACCGGCGCGGTGCACACCGCCCCCGCCCACGGCGTGGACGACTACAACGTCGGCCAGCGCTACGAGCTGCCGGTGGACAACCCGGTGGACGATCAGGGCCGTTACCGCGAGGGCGTGGCGCACTTCGCCGGCGAGCAGGTCTTCAAGGCCAACCCGGCGATCGTCGCACTGCTCGCCGAGCGCGGCGTGCTGCTGCACCACGAGAAGTTCCAGCACAGCTACCCTCACTGCTGGCGCCACAAGACGCCGCTGATCTTCCGCGCCACCCCCCAGTGGTTCATCGGCATGGACAAGCAGGGCCTGCGCCGCGATGCCGTCCAGGCCATCGACGGCGTGCAGTTCGTGCCCGGCTGGGGCCAGGCGCGTATTCGCGGCATGGTGGAGGGCTCACCGGACTGGTGCATTTCCCGCCAGCGCAACTGGGGTGTGCCCATTGCCTTGTTCGTCCACAAGGAGAGCAAGCAGCCCCACCCGCGCACCGTGGAATTGCTGGAGCAGGTGGCACTGAGGGTGGAACAGGGCGGCATCGACGCCTGGTTCGAGCTGGAGCCCGCCGAGCTGCTGGGCGAGGAAGCCGCGCAGTACGAGAAGGCCAGCGATGTGCTGGACGTGTGGTTCGATTCCGGCAGCACCCATCACGCGGTGCTGGATCGTCGCCCCGAGCTCACCTTCCCCGCCCAGATGTACCTGGAAGGCTCCGACCAGCACCGGGGCTGGTTCATGGCGGCCCTGCGCACCAGCATCGCCATGCGCGGCGTGGCGCCCTACCGAGCGGTCCTCACCCATGGCTTCACCGTGGACGAGAAAGGCCACAAGATGTCCAAGTCCCGGGGCAATGTGGTGGCTCCGCAGAAGGTCATGGACAGCCTGGGCGCGGACATCCTGCGCCTGTGGGTGGCCTCCACCGATTACAGCGGCGAGATGGCCGTCTCCGACCAGATCCTCAAACGGGTGGCTGATGCCTATCGGCGTATCCGCAATACCGCCCGCTTCATGCTGGGCAACCTTGCCGGCTTCGATCCGGCCGCGAATCTGCTGCCACCCGAACAGATGCTCCCGCTCGATCGCTGGATCGTCGATCAGGCCCTGCAGCTGCAGGAACGGTTGCGCCAGGCCTACACCGATTACGAGTTCCACCAGATCGTCCACCGGGTGCACAACTTCTGCGTGCTGGAGATGGGCGGCTTTTATCTGGACGTGATCAAGGACCGCCAGTACACCATGCCCGCCGACAGCACCGGTCGGCGCTCGGCGCAGAGCGCGCTCTACCACGTGGTGCAGGCCTTCGCTCGCTGGCTCGCGCCGGTGCTGAGCTTCACCGCGGAAGAGATCTACGAGCACATTCCCGGCGAGCGGGGCGAGTCGGTGCTGCTGGAGGAATGGTATGAAGGGCTCTTCCCCCTGCAGGGCGAGCTGGATCGTGCCTACTGGGCCCGGGTGCTGCAGTTGCGCGAGGCGCTGAACAAGGAGATCGAGGGCCAGCGCAACGAGGGTCGCATCAAGGCCTCGCTGGAGGCCGAGGTGGATCTGTATCTGCCCGAAGGGCTGTATCAGGACTTCGCCCGGCTGGAAGATGAGCTGCGCTTCGCGTTGATCACCTCCTATGCCCGTCTGCACCCGCTGGCCGAGCGGCCCGCCGACGCGGTGGACGCCCAGCTGGAGGACGGCACCGCCTTCGCGCTGAAGGTCACCGCCTCCGGGCACGCCAAGTGCACCCGCTGCTGGCATCGGCGCGAGGACGTGGGCGCCGTGGCCGCGCACCCCGAGCTGTGCGGTCGCTGCGTCGAGAACGTGGACGGCAGCGGCGAAACGAGACGGTACGCCTGATGAAGCGCTGGCTCGCACTGATCGTCGCGGTGGTGCTGCTGGACCAGCTGAGCAAACAGTTGGCTGAAGCCCTGCTGGTCTACCACCAGCCCTTGCCGGTGCTGCCCTCGTTCAACCTGACGCTGGGTTATAACACCGGGGCGGCCTTCAGTTTCCTGGCCGACCAAGGCGGCTGGCAGCGCTGGTTCTTCGTGGTGCTGGCCATCGTCGTGAGCGTGTTCCTTGGCCGGTGGCTGCGGGAGGTGCGCGACCAGCCCTGGCTGGCGGCCAGCCTGAGCTTGATTCTGGGCGGCGCCATCGGCAACGTGATCGACCGGGCCTTCTACGGCCACGTCATCGATTTCATCGATCTGTATTACGATCGCTGGCACTGGCCCATATTCAACGTGGCCGACATCGCCATCAGCTGCGGCGTGGTGCTGCTGGTCGTGCTGACATTCCGCAGCCCCAGGAACCCGTAGCCGTGATGCAGCGAAGCGGAATCGAGGGCTCCCACCCAACAGAGCCAAGGCAGCTCCCGGGTTCCCGCCTTTGGTTCCACCCGGGCTACGTGTCACGACAAGGTTGAACGCTATGCAACAGATCCTCCTCGCCAACCCCCGCGGCTTCTGCGCCGGCGTGGACCGGGCCATCAGCATCGTCGAGCGCGCGCTGGAACTGTTCGGCGCGCCCATCTACGTGCGCCACGAAGTGGTGCACAACCGCTTCGTGGTGGATGACCTGAAGGCCAAGGGCGCGATCTTCGTCGAGGAACTCCATGAGGTGCCCGACGGCAATACCGTGATCTTCAGCGCCCATGGTGTCTCCCAGGCGGTGCGCGAGGAAGCCGCGAACCGGGAGCTGCGCGTCTTTGACGCCACCTGCCCGCTGGTGACCAAGGTGCACCTGGAAGTACACAAGCACGCCTCCGAGGGGCGCGAGGTGGTGCTGATCGGGCACGCCGGTCACCCGGAGGTGGAGGGCACCATAGGCCAGTATGTGGGCGAAGGCGCCGAGCGCGGCGCGATCTACCTGGTGGAGACCGTGGCGGATGTGGCGCATCTACAGGTCCGCAACCCCGATGAATTGGCTCATGTCAGCCAGACAACGCTCTCCATGGACGACACCGCGGCGATCATCGATGCGCTGCGGGCCAGGTTCCCGCGCATCCACAGCCCGCGCAAGGATGACATCTGCTACGCCACCCAGAACCGTCAGGACGCGGTGAAGGAACTGGCCGAGCGCTCCGACCTGCTGTTGGTAGTGGGGTCGTCCAACAGCTCCAACTCCAACCGCTTACGGGAGCTGGCCGAGCGGCGGGGTATTCCGGCGTACCTCATCGACGGGCCGGAGGATCTGGACCGGGCCTGGCTGGCAGGCGTGGAGCGGATTGGGCTCACCGCCGGGGCCTCGGCGCCGGAGAATTTGGTGCGCCAGGTGGTCGACCGGCTGGTGGCATGGGGGGCGGCCGTGCCACGAGAGATGAAAGGGCGGGAGGAGACGGTGGTTTTCTCTTTGCCACGGGCGCTGGGTCGGTAACAACCGTCGTGGACTAGTGCCGCTCCTGCTGACCGAGCACGGCGGCGTGTGCGATTGATGCCTGTAATCATTCCCCGCTTTGCTCGTCGCACCCGCTCAGCTCCTCCGGATTCGCCCGCCTCACCCGCCCGGTGGTCGCCACGACCAGGCCTCTGTGTTCTCCATGCCGGTCGCACAGCGAGAAGGTCGTCATATATCCGACACTCATTCCCAATGGGCCATATACCATGCGTCGGGACGCGTTGAGACCGCTGGCGCTCAAGCTGAAACGCGCCGGCAGCGAGGGCTGTCGCCACACAATACGGCCCTGGTCGCCGTCGCAGCGGTGATCGCCATCGAGATCCTGGCAATGGCCGTCGCTGTTGTTATCCTGAAAGACCCACCAGCCGTCGTGCCACGGGGCGCTGTGATCGCAGGCGCCATCGCGCGGTTTGCACATCACCGCGCGCCGCCCGCCATGCACCGCCGTGCTGCGGGTCAACGCGAGGCCGTGGTTGAGGCTGTTGATGGCGGTGCTGGCCTGGTTGCGGTTGATGACGCTGGTGTAGGCAGGCAAGGCCATGCTGGCGAGTATCGCCAGCATGGCCAGGACGACCAGCAATTCGATGAGCGTGTAGCCGCGCGCTACATTCCTTTGCATGACGATCTTCCTTGATCGGCGGTTGCTTGGCGGGCGTCCGTGCTCGCCGGTTTTCTATGGGAGAGGGATTGGGGTTACCAGCAATCCGCTCGGGTGACGCCGGCGCCCTGACCGGTGATGTTACCCAACCCGGTCTGATCAAGGGTCAGCGTCCCGCACCGATCACCGTCTTGAATGCCGCCGGCCACTGGGGCGGCCTGCAGCGTAAAGCTGGTGGCAGTGACATTGCTGATGCTGATGTTATAACCGTCGTTGCCCAGGCTCGGCGTCAGGGCCGGGGCTGTGGTGCCATTGCTGCCGTCGTCATAGCGGTTGTTTTCGGTGTAGTAGCGCTCCATCAACTGCGCCAATTCCACCAGGGCGGCACGGGCATCGGCGCGGTTCGAGCTGCGCACGTGTTCCGTGTAGCTGGGTACGGCGATGGCGACGAGAATGCCGAGGATGGCGACCGCGATCATCAGTTCGATCAGACTGAAGCCGCGGTTGCTCCGAGCGGTGCTGTTGGTCATTGTCGCTATCTCCGTCAGTTTGCTTCATCCGGCTCGGGCTGCAGCCAGCGGCGGCTGTCTCCCTTCGGGAGTATCCAGATCTCGCGTACCAGCTCCTGGCCGTCCGGTAGAGGCTCCGGGAAAAAGGTCACCCGCTGGCCGACCCGCAGTGCCTGCGGCGGCGCGTTGGCGGTGGCCGGTGTGTGCACCCGCAGGTTGGGATCCAGGCGATAGGCAAGATCGCCTGCCACCAGGGTGTTCTCGGACAGGTCCACCCGGTCGACGGTCTGAATCGCGGTGATTCGCGCCGGGTAATGCAAGGGCAGACCGTTGCCGGCGCTCGCCGGCCCCAGCGCCAGGGCCAAAAGGGCGCTTGCGAGTAGTCTAATTAACATGAGCTTCATCCTCATATTGGCGCCTGGCCTGCTGTTCACAGTTCCTGCCAGGACATGCGGCCGGCGTTGCTGCCACCCAAGCTTTCCACCAGGCGCTCGCGCAACCGATGGGTATCCGTGCTCACGGTGACTTGCTTGTTGCCGGAGAAGGCAGCGCCCCCGGGCAGGCCTTCGGCTGTCTTCGAGCCCACATAGGCGTCTTTGTCCCGGCCGTAGGTATCCAGGCTGTCGATTACGCCGTCGCGGTTGTAGTCGAAGACCGGGCGGGGCGGCGCGCCGCCGTTGCTGATGCTCAGCGACATCTCCCACCCACTGCCGCCCGCCTGGCAGGCATCGGCGGAGGGGATCTTGGTGTTGAAGTAGACGATGTCGCCGCGCACCACCGGGTCGGTATCCGCCCGCTCGCCGCTGTCCGGCAGATTGGCGTAATAGCCGTACTGGCGGTCGTCTTCGTCGGCGGGCATCCAATCGACGCTGTGGCTGGTGGCCGTGCGGCCCTTGTTGCCGTCGACGTTGGTGATGGTCTGCTGCTGGAGCTTGCTCTTGGTGAGCCCGCCCACGCCGCGGTCCCACACGCCGTAGAAGGCCTGGGTGTCGGTATTGGTCTTGTCGGCTTCGGTCAGATACTGACCGGTGCCGAACAGCACGACCAGGTTCGGGTCGCCGGCGTTCTCGTCGCTGCCCACCGCGCTGTCGGGGTGGCGAATGACGGTGGGCTTGGCGGTGATCGGCTGGGTGGCGAGGCCCGTGAACAGGGGTTGCGGGTTGCCGCCGTCCTGGTAGGCGACATCCCAGCCACTGGCCTGGCAGTCGCCGTCGGCGTCCTCGTTGCACAGATCGAAGACCCACAGATTGCCGTGTAGATCGCCGGCATATACCCGGTCGGCGGTGCCGTCGCCGTTCACGTCGACCACTTCCGGGGTCGAGAGACCGTTGCGATCGGCCGCCGAGCCGACGCCGGTGGACAGCTTGATGTAGTCGGTGGCGGTCCAGTCGCTGGGGTGGTAGCTCCAGGTGCCGTCGATGCCGCCTTCCAGGTAGACGATGAACAACTGCGCTTCGCCGCTGCCGGTGTCGTTGTAGCCGTTGCCGAAGATAGCCGCCCAGCGGCCGTTGTTGAGCAGGACGACGGTGGGCTTACTGTAGGTATAGCCCAGGTCGGCGTCGTTGGCGTTGGTGAACTCCCACAGCACCAGGTCCGCGGCCTTGGCCTCCTTGAATTGGCTGGGGTCGGTGATGTCCAGCGCGAACAGCCCGCGGCCGCCGGCGCGCTGACCGCCCAGCAGCACCGTGCGCCAGGCGGCGGTGGCGCCGACCGCGGCACTGGTCTTGATGTGTGCCGGTGCGGTCGTGGGCGTCAGGTCCACATGATAGCGGTGGGCGTAGTCGGGCTGGGTGAGAAAATGCAGGCCCCGGCCCTTGGCGGTGGAATAATTGGTGCCGGGGATGTAGGCGAGTACTTCTTCGCCGCTTTCGTTGAAGGCATGGAGCATGCCGTCGTTGCCGCCGACGTAGATGATGCCGTCACGGCTGGTGTTGGTTACGAAGGTAGAGTAGGCCTGGGCGCCGGTGGGGAAGGGCGCGCTGTCCAGCCAGTAGTACTCCATGGGGTCGCCCACGTAAACCGGACTGGAGCTGATGATATCGCCAAGTCGGCTCTTGCGGTCGCGGAAGTTGTGGCCGGTGCCTTCGTGGCTGGTATCGCCGCGGATGAAGGCCAGGCGGGCCTTGGCGACATCGTCCTGGCCGCTGATCACACCGCTGCCATCGTGACGCAGATCGTTCTTCTGCGCGGTCGATAGCTGGTCCCACTCAAAGGCTACGCCGGTGCTGCCATTGTGGGTCAGGATGGTGCGCGGTTGGGTCTTCAGGTTGCGCGCGTCCAGCTTGTCGGCGGCGCTCCAGTCGGGGGTCGTCTTGAAGCTCTGGGTATTGGCATCCAGGCTGTAGGCGCGCAGATCACCGCTCCAGCCGTTGGAATTGAACAGCCCCTGGTAGACCACGGTATCGGTCTCCAGTTGGGTGTTGCTGAAAGCCACGGTGCCGCCGGCGCCGGTGCGGTCGATGATGGTGGCGATCGCATCGCTCAGGGAGTCGATCAGCTCCTGCGGGTCACCGGCATTGAGGAACTTGCCCCGGCCGTTCCAGGCGGCGTGACGCATGTCGTCGGTGGTGGTGGGCTGGTTGTTCGTCGGCTTGGGCCAGTTGAAGCTGGCCTTGGGGTTGGTGGGGTTGGCGTCCAGGGTGCCGGGCACGCCGAAGGCCACGGTGAAGGTCACCAGATGCTGCTCCGGGTTCTCGTCCACGCCGTCTATGGTGGGCACCGCCGGCGGCAGCGAGGGTGCCAGGTCGGTGGAGTAGTAGTACATCGCCACATCCGCCAGGGTGTTGGAGTACTTGTCCGCATAGGAGCCGCCGGCGAATTTGTTGCTGCTGTCGCCGTCGACGTTGCCCACGTACGGGGAGCTGCCGTTCCAGTAGCCGTCGGACATCACCACGGCGAAGTTCTGCTGGCAGGCGCCGCCTTTATCCAGTGGCAGAATCGGCGAGTGCTTGCCTCGGAAATATTCGCCGGTACTCTTGAGCGCCGTTCTCAGCGGCGTGCCGCCGCTGGAGTTGATTCTGGCGGCGTTCTTCAACAGCGCTGCGCGGTTGCCGTCGTCATCGTTGTCTTTCACCGAGGTCCACACCGAGTTGTTGTTGTGCAGGGTCTTGAGTCCCATGCGGGTCTCGGTGTTGGTGCTGATCAGCTCGGTCAGCGAGCGTTTCGCGACATATTCGCGCTTGCGATAATAAGTGTACCAGTTGGCGTAATTGGTCTTCTCGCTGGCGCTCAGATCCTTGACGTACTTGCGGTGCTTCTTCTTGGTGGGGCACTCGCCTTTTTGGAAGACGCCATCGCCATTGTCGCGCCAGGCAAAATAGTAGTGGTTTTTCAGGTTGGCGGTGCTGGTGTAATAGGGGTGTTTGCGCGCCGCGGTGTAGGACTGATCGCCGAACGGATTGCCCGCTTGGTCGACGCCCTTCCAGGGCGTGTAGGTCTTTTTCGGATCATAGGCCAGGGCGTTATAGCCGACGCACAATTCCAGCCGCTCGGTACTGTTGTCCGGGGTGAAGTCCAGGTTGCCGGAGTTGTGACTGTAACCCTCGTCCCTGGCACCATCGGTGAGCAGCACTTCCCAGTCCATGCTGCCCGAATCGTCCATCACGAACATGATATTGGGCTTGACCTTGGTGCCGGTGAACAGCGGCTGATCCGCCAGATTGCCGGGGGCGGCCTGGGCGACGGGGAGCCCGGTGGCCGCGATCAGGCCGGTCAACAGGCTTTTGCGGATGAGGTCTTGTATTTTCATGGCTCGTCACCCCTGTGGGCGGATCAATAGATTACAGCGACAGTCCGTAGCGGGTGCGCAGGACAACCTGGGCGTCGGTATCGCCGCCCGTGCCCTGGGCCGTGATTTCGAAAACCGTGATGCCGCCGCTGCCTTGAGGAACGCCTTGGCTCAGCCCGATGCTGCCACCGGTGCCGGGCACGAAGCCGATTTCCTTGATGTAATAGCGTGGCAGCGCCGCGGTGCCCGGCACGGCATTGGCAGCTACCGAACGGGTGCCCTGCCAGAGCGTGTTGTCGTGAGGGTCGGCATCATGGTTGCTGTCGTACAGACCATTGCCGACGCCGTCGCCGAAGTTGGCGCTGATGAACGCAGCGTCATAGCCGGTCAAGGTGGTCTCGGCTTCACGCAGAGCAGCTTCGGCCGCCTGGAAGGCGATGCTGCGGTTGCGGGTGTTGCCGGCCATTTTCTCCTCCAGCGTGGTGCCGCGCATGGCAGAGACACCTAGCAGGGTCATGACCAGCAGCAGTATGAGGCTGATGGCCAGCGCGGCGCCCCGCTGCGCGTGCCGGGACTGGTGTGTCGGTTTACGAGTCATGGAGCTACCCCGTCCGGTTTCGGATGGTGACGGTGGTGGAGAAGCCGCGGCGCAGGCGGCCGTCACCGTTGCTGGCGGCGGCGCCGTTGAAATAATAACCTTGGGCGCCGCTGGTCAGGTTCTGCTCCTCGGAGCGCAGCAGCACGTTGATTCGCATGCTGGTTACCTGCTCCCAGGTGCCGTTGCCGGTCACCGTGTTGGCGTCCACGTAGTAGTCGGCGGAGCCGTCGGGGCTGCCCGCCGGCAGCACGTCCACCCCGTATCGGACCTGAAAGCCTTCGACGTTCGGGATCAGTGGTTGACCGTTGCGAACCAGCGTTCCGTTGGTGACGGCGTAGGTGACGGCTTCCAGCGGATAGACGCGCGCCGTCGGGCCGTAGCTCTTGCTGAGGGTGGTGGCGTGGGAAATGCTGGTGCTGTCGCTACCGGTGAGGGTGACGATGTCGCCGCGCTGGCAGTCGGCGATCAGCACCACATCACCGGTGGTGTGGCCATGGTTGGCGGGTACGGTGATCGCGCCGCTGACCGGCGCCCCGGCGGGCAGCGCCGTGCCCGCGCCCAAAGCCTTGACGGCGGTGAATTGATCGCTGGCGCCGTTCACCTGGCCGACGAGCCCGGTGCTGAAGATCGCATTGCCACTGCGGTTGGTAATAAGCCCGCTGTCTGTCAGGCACCCCCAGAAGTCCGCCATCCGCACATCGCGAGAGACCAGTTCCATGCTGAAACGACCGTCTTCCTGCAGGCGCCCGGCGGCTTCCTGTACGCGGTAGCCCTGCTTGGATGATATGAAGATCTGCACGACGCCGGCGACCAATAGCAGACTGATGGCCAGGGCGATCATGATCTCGATCAGGCCGACACCGTACTGCTGTCGTCGGCTGACGGAATAGAGCTGTTTCATGGGCGCACGCTCGTGTCAAAGAGGAGCGTGCTGCCGTCACGCTCGTCGTTCCACCAGATCTTGATGGCGTAAAAATCCCCGGCGCCGTCACACGCTGGTGCGGCGGGGGTCGCGGTGTTCTCCAGGGTGCTGTCACGACAGACTATTGCGTTGCCGCCCGGGAGCTGGGCGGCAACGGCCTGTTGCCACTCCCAGGCATCGTGGGCGGCCATGTTGGCGGCGCTGCAGCCGGCGGTGGTCAGGCAGGTGGCGGTCTGCGCGGCTGCCGGTTGGTCGTAGGCGCCGCTCAGAAAGCCTGCACGATTGGCGCGCATCCGGTCGGCCATATCGTTGGCGAGGATGGTCGCCTGGCTGCGCAGGTAGGCGCTGTGGTTGTTCTTCAGGCTGGCAGCCTGTAGCCCGGCCAGCCCCAGCAGGCCGACGGAAAGCACCAGCACTGCCACCAGCACTTCGATCAGAGACAGCCCCTGTTGTCGCTTTCGTTGCTGTCTCATGAGCAGGCCTCGTTGGTGGTGCCCGGGCGCCCGGTCAGCGCGACCGTGATTCGGCGCTGCTCCGTATTGCTGCAGCCCTTCGCCCTGTGGACGATGGTCTGGGCGGCGGCCTGGTCCAGCATGCCATTGCCGGCGTAGCGGATTTGGCCCGGTCCGGTAATGTTCGGCGCGCCCGCCGGGGCGTCCCAGACCTTCAGGACCGTGTCGGTGCCCGCATCGACGGCGCCGTTGCCGTTGGCATCGGTGAACACGATCCAGCCCACCGACCAGTCGGTGCCGCCGCTGCAGTTGGTCAGGTTGCTGCTGGGGCACACCGATACGCGCTGATTTCGCTTGATCGCTTCACTGCGCGCCAGGTTAAGCGCCGCCAGCATGTCATTGGCTTGGGTCGTGATGCGGTTGTCGCGGACAATGTCGGTGAAGCTGGGGACAGCAATGGCTACGACGATGCCCAGCAAGGCGACCACCACCATGAGTTCGATCAGGGTAAAGCCGTTAGTCGTTTTCATGTTGCCCGTTATAGACAGGGGGCGCGAGCGGTACCAGATTTCGACGACGAGGTGCTCGGTCCAGCCGACCAGCGGCCTGTCGCGTCCCGCGTTGTTCAGTGCGCGGCCTTGTTCTATACTCCCGCACCCGTGCCGGAGTAGCTCAGTCGGTAGAGCAACTGATTCGTAATCAGTAGGTCGGGGGTTCGATTCCTCTCTCCGGCACCATTCCTTTTTTAATCCGCCTCATCCGCCATCTCGATGAACCGTTGCGCCGCGGGGCTTAGCGGTTTGTGGCGCAGGCCGATACGGTACAGCGGCCGCCGGAAGACCGGCAGCCCCTTCAGGATCCGCAGCCGGCCGGTGGTCAAGTGCTGGCGGGCGGCGGTGCGCGAGACCATGGTAAGGCCCAGCCCGGCGGCGGTGCTCTCCACGGCCGCGGCGACGCTGTCCACCTCCAATACCCGCGTGACCTCGATGCCGGCGTCCCGCAACAGGGTCTCGGTCACCGTGCGCGTGCCCGAGCCGGCCTCGCGGATGATCCAGCGCTCCCGGGCCAGTCTCTCCGGCTCGAGCGCGGCGAGCTGGCTCAGCGGGTGAGAGCCCGCGGCAAGAATCACCAGTTCATCTTCCCGCCACGGGGCGCGCAGGATCTCGCGATGCCGAGTCGGCCCCTCGACGAAGGCCGCGTCCAGTTCGTAACCCAGCAGGCGGCGCTCGATCGCCGCGGTGTTGTCGCTGACGATCTTCACCTCGACGCCGGGATGGCGCGCTAGAAACCGCGCCACCAGCGGGGGCAGCAGATAGGTGGCGATGGTCATGCTCGCGCCCACGGTGAGGTTGCCTCGCTCCAGCCCCTGGCGCGCCCGCAGGTCGGCCTGGGCCGCCCGCTCCAGGGCGAAGATGGCCTTGGCATGCTCGTGCAGCGCTTCACCGGCCTCGGTCAGGCGGAGCTGGCGCGCGCCGCGCTCCAGCAGCGTTATCCCCAGTTGAAACTCCAGATCGCGAACCCCCTTGGAGACGGCGGGCTGGGTGATATGCAGGGCCTGGGCGGCGCGGGAAAAGCTGCCGTGGGTCGCGACGGCGGTGAAGGTGCGGAGCAGGTGCAGGTTCACGGTATTACCAAAAGTTATGCATAGGTGATAAATGGCAATTGGCAGTATGCATCAGGCTGAAGGAGGATGTTTATAAGCTTATGCGGGGGTGATCTATGTCGCAGCTTACAGGAACGGCGGTATGCCTTGAGGACAGCCGCCGGCCGGCGGCGCGGAACTATCTCCCGGGCTTGGCGCTGGTGCTGCTGATCGCGCTGGGCGCGGGCTGGGTAGCGGGCAGTGGCTTCGTCCGCGGCCTGGGGCTGGGCAGCTTGACGCTGGCGATGATATTCGGCGGTGTCGTCGGCAACACGGTTTATGGGCGGCTGCGCCTCGCCTGCGAGCCTGGGGCGGAATATGCCGCCGGCGGGTTGCTGCGCCTGGGCATCGTGCTCTACGGTTTCCACATTACCTTGCAGGATCTGGCGCTGGTCGGCTGGTCGGGCTTGCTCACCAGCGCCGTCATGGTCTGCAGTACCTTCCTGCTGGCCGTGTACGCCGGCACGCGCCTGCTGCGGCTCGATCGTCAGAGCGCCATGCTGATCGGCGCGGGCAGCGCGATCTGCGGGGCGGCGGCGGTGATAGCGGTGGCGCCGGTGCTGCGCGCGCCGCCCCACAAGGTGGCGGTGGCGGTGGCGACGGTGGTGCTGTTCGGCACCCTGGGCATGTTCCTCTATCCGTTGGCTCATCCGTATCTGGGCCTCGGCGAGCAGGCCTACGGCGCCTTCGTCGGCTCTACCCTGCATGAGGTCGCCCAGGTGGTGGTCGCCGGTGGCGCGGTGGGGGCCGAGGCTGCCCATACAGCGGTGTTGGTGAAGATGCTGCGGGTGATGCTGTTGATGCCGTTCCTGCTGCTGCTTTCCGGCTACGCGGGCGCGCAGGCTGAAGGTGGCAGGAGCCGGCTGACGGTCCCCTGGTTCGCGCTGCTCTTTCTCGGCGTGATTGGCGTCAATTCGCTGGTGACGGTGCCGGCGCCGCTGCTCGACGGGCTGCTGCGGCTGGATGCCGCCTTGCTGGCCATGGCCATGGCGGCTCTGGGGTTGCGCACCCGCGTCGCCGCCGTGGTCGGTGCCGGGCGGCGGCCGATGCTGCTGGCGCTGTTGCTGTTCGGCTTCCTCTTTGCCGGCGGCTATGGGGTGAACCTGCTGTTGGGCGGTCTGTCTCCCTGACGGGCAGTATCCCGCGCCGGCTCAGGTCTCGTGCGGCGACTCAGGCCTCGTGCGGCGGCGGCGTCACCTTGATCACCTCGTCGATATCCGTCACCCCCTGGGCGATCTTGCGCGCGCCACTGAGTCGCATCGGCCGCAGCCCCTCCTTGATGGCCTGGGCCCGAAGGGCGGGCAGATCCGCCTCCGCGGTGATCAGCTCCCGCAGGGCCGGGGTGATGCGTAATAACTCATACAGCCCCGTGCGTCCCTTGTAGCCGGTGCGGCGGCATTCCAGGCAGCCCGTGGCGCGGCGGATCTGCGCGGGCGGCTCGGCCTTCCAGGGGGCGACCAGCTTCTGCCAGGCCTCCCGCTCCACGGCTTCCGGTTTCCGGCAGTGGGGGCAGAGCGTGCGCACCAGGCGCTGGGCCAGCACGCCGAGCAAGGAGCTGCGAATCAGATAGGCCGGCAGGCCCAGGTCCAGCAGACGGACGATGGCCGAGGGCGCATCGTTGGTGTGCAGGGTGGAGAGCACCAGGTGCCCGGTCTGGGCCGCTTGCACGGCCATCTCGGCGGTTTCCAGGTCGCGGATCTCGCCCACCATGATGATGTCCGGGTCCTGGCGCAGCAGCGTGCGGATGCCGTCGGCGAAGTTCAGGCCGATATTGCGCTGTACCTGCATCTGGTTGAAGGACGGCTCCACCAGTTCCACCGGGTCCTCCACGCTGCTCACGTTCACCTCGGGGCCGGCGAGCTGGCGCAGGCTGGAGTAGAGCGTGGTGGTCTTGCCCGAGCCGGTGGGGCCGGTGACCAGGACGATGCCGTTGGGGGCGTGGATCAGCTCCTGCCACTGGGCGTTCTCCTGCTGGCTGAAGCCGAGCTGGGCCAGATCCAGCACCAGGGCATCCGGGTCGAAGATGCGCAGCACCAGCTTCTCCCCAAAGACGCTGGGCATGGTGGACAGGCGAAACTCTACCTCGCGGCCCTGAACGCTGCGGATCTTCAGCCGCCCGTCCTGGGGGCGGCGCTTTTCGGCCACGTCCATGCGGGCGAGGATCTTCAGTCGACTGGTGACCGCGCCCATCACCGCGGCGGGGATTTCGTAGACCTGGTGCAACACGCCGTCGATGCGAAAGCGGACATTGCCTTGCTCACGGCGCGGTTCCATGTGGATATCACTGGCGCGCTGTTCCATGGCGTACTGCAGCAACCAGTCCACCACGCTGACCACGTGGCCGTCGTTGGCTTCCAGCTCGCCGCGGCGGCCGAGTTCGCGCAGCTGCTCCAGGTTCTGCAGGCCGCTGTCCCGGCCCTGCTGCGTTTTCGCGCCGCGCATGGAGCGGGCGAGGCTGTAGAACTCCACCAGGAAGCGGTCGATGTCGGCGGGGTTGGCCATGACCGGCTTGACGGTCTTGCCGAGAATGCGCTCCAGCTCCTCGCGCCACTCGCCGCTCCAGGGGTCGGCGCTGGCGATGGTGACGCTGTCGGCTTCCACCTGGATGGGCAGGATGCGAAAGCGGCTGGCATAGGCGTAGGAAACCACCCCGGCCACTTCCGCCACGTCGATGGCGAGCGGGTCTATGCGCACGTGGGGCAGGCCGTGGCGGGCGGCGAGCCAGGTGCTAAGGCGCTCCAGGTCCAGGGTGCGCCCCGGTCGTTCGGGGTCCGGCGCCTCCCGGCGGGCGAACTGCACCAGCGGGTGTTCCGTGCCCGGATCCTTGCCGTGGCTGCTCCACAGGCGGCGCTGGTCCTCGTCCAGCAGACCATCCTCGGCGAGCTGGGCCAGCAGCGCCTCGACAGTCAGACGGCCGGTGGGGGCGGCTGCCATGCTCAGGCGTCCTCCAGCCGCAGCGAGAGGTCGATGGCGTGTACATGCTTGGTGATCGCCCCGGTGGAGATGAAATCCACGCCGGTTGCGGCCAGCGCCGTGAGCCGGTTCAGTTCTACATTGCCCGACGCCTCCAGCGGGATGCGCCCGCCAGCCAGCGCCACGGCCTGCTCCAACTGGTCCAGCGAGAAGTTATCCAGCAGGATCTGGTCGGGCGCGGCGTGCAGGGCCTGCTGCAGCTCGTCCAGGTTCTCCACTTCCACCTCCACCGGTGCGCCAGGGTGCAGGCGACGGGCCTCCATCACCGCGGCGGCCACCCCGCCGCAGGCGAGGATGTGGTTTTCCTTGATCAGCACCGCGTCGTAGAGGCCGAGGCGGTGATTCACGCAGCCGCCGCAGTGCGTGGCGTACTTTTGTGCCAGGCGCAGACCGGGGAGGGTCTTGCGAGTATCCAGGATGCGGGTCCGCGTGCCCGCCACGGCGGCGGCGAAGCGCCGCGCCGCGGTGGCGGTTCCGGAGAGGGTCTGGAGGAAGTTCAGCGCCGTACGCTCGCCGCTGACGATGCTGCGCACCGGGCCTTCCAGCACGCACAGTAGTTGGTTGCAGGCGAGCTCGTCGCCGTCGGCCACGCGCCAGTCGACGGTTACGCTGGGGTCGAGCTGGCGGAACACCTCGTCCAGCCAGGCGCTGCCGCACAGCACCGCCGGTTCCCGGCTGATGAGGCGGGCACGGGCGGTTTTGCCGGCGGGCAGCAGCGCGGCGGTGAGGTCGCCGGCGCCGATGTCCTCGGCCAACGCTCGGCGCACGTCCTCGGTGACGCTCTCGGGGCGTGGTTCGCTCAGTTGCTCGGTGCGCATCAGGCCTCTTCCCGCGGAGTCTCGCCCCGGTCGTGGGGCAGGGGCGCGCAGGAGCGCAGCTTGCGGTAGATGGCGGCCCGGGCCAGCAAGTGGGCGCTGATCGGCGCGGTCATGAACAGAAAGACGGTAATCAGCACCGGGCGGGCGGTGAGCTCGCCGCTGACCAGGTGGCTGTGCAGCGCGGCGGCGATGAGCATGCCGCCCAGGCCCAGGGTGGTGGCCTTGGTGGGGGCGTGAAGCCGGGTGAAGAAGTCCGGCAGCTTCGCCAGCCCCAGGGAGCCGATCAGGGCGAAGGCGGCGCCGATCAGCAACAGGATGGAAATGAACACTTCGCTCATGGTCGCACTCACTCGATGATATTGCCGCGCAGCAGGTATTTGCCGAAGGCCACGGTGCCGATGAAGCCCAGCAGCGCGATGATCAGCGCGGCCTCGAAGAACACGCTGGTGCCAAAGCGCATGCCCAGCAGGATCATCAGGGCGATGGTGTTGATGTAGAGCGTGTCCAGGGCCAGCACCCGGTCCGGCACGTCCGGGCCGCGCAGTAGTCGCCACAGATTCAGCAGCATGGCCAGCGCAACCGCGATCAGCGCGATGTTCAGCGAGACGGCGAGCATTCGAAGATCTCCTTCAGCGGCTGTTCATAGCGCTGCTTGATGCCGGCGATGTCGGCCTGTGGGTCGGCGGAGTCCAGGGCGTGCACGTACAGGGTGCGCCGGTCCTCGCTCAGCTCCGCCGAGACAGTGCCCGGGGTGAGGGTGATGATGCTGGCGAAGGCGGTGATGGCGTGGGGGCTTTCCAGTTCCACCGGAATCACCAGGAAGGCCGGACGCAGCTTGCGGTTCGGGCCCAGAACCAGCCGCGCCACCGCGATATTGGCCACCAGAATGTCCCATAACACCAGCGGGACGAAGCGCAGCAGCAGCCCCGGGCGCCGGAAGCCCACGGGTTCGGGCCAGAACGCGGTGCTCCAGCGGGCGATGAGCACGGCCAGGATCAGGCCCAGCAGCAACACGCCGATACCGGCGCTGTCCATCAGCAGCACCCAGGCGAGGAGCAGGGTGGCGGCGAGCACCGGGTGAGGCAGCAGGCGCTTGATCATCGGGCGTTCTCCCCTGCGGACAGCAGTTCACGAGCTTCCAGTGCGCCGGGGGTGCCCAGCACGGCATCCACGTAGGCCCCGGTGTCCATCACCTGGGCGGCGGTGGCGGCGGTCAGTTCGCCGAAGGGGCCGGCCAGCACCGTGAGCGCGGCGAGCAGTGTCAGCACCGCCGCCACCGGCAGGGCATGGCCCAGGCCGACGCGGGGGGTGTCGGCGGCGGCTTCCACGTCGCCGCTCTTCCAGAAGATCTGGCTGCCCGCCCGGCCCATGCCGATGATGCCCAGCAGCCCGCCGCCCAACAGTACGGCCCAGACCCAGGCCAGCGCGGAGCTGTCCAACGCGGCGTTCATGATCAGCACCTTGCCGATGAAACCGCTGAGCGGCGGCAGGCCGATTACGGCGATGGCTAGTGCGAAATACAGGACGCCCAGCAAGGCCGGCTGCGCCAGGGCACGGCCGGCCTGCAGACGGTCATCCAGCTCGCCCCGCTGCATGCCCACCAGGTCGGCGAGCATGAACAGCGCGCAGATCACCAGGGTGCCGTGGGGCAGGTAATACAGGGCGGCATCCAGCCCTTCGCCGCTGTAGAGCCCCACGGCGGCAAGCAAGGTGCCCATGGAGGCGACCACCAGGTAGGCCACCTGGCGGCGCAGGGTATCGGCGGCCAGCGCCCCCACCATGCCCGCCACATGGGTAGCCAGCGCCACCGGCAACAGATAGGGGGCCAGCAGGTCCGCGGCCTCGCCGGCCTGGGGGCCGAATACCAGCACGCTCACCCGGATGATGGCGTAGGCGCCCACCTTGGTCATGATGGCGAAGATCGCCGCCACCGGGGCCGAGGCCGCGCTATAGGCGCCGGGCAGCCAGAAGTACAGCGGCAGCAGGGCGGCCTTCACCGCGAAGACCAGCATCAGCAGCAGGCCGCCGGCCTTCAGCAGGAAGGCGTCCTCGGGGGAGACGACGGCGGCCTGTACGGCAAGATCCGCCATGTTCAGGGTGCCGGTGACCGCGTACAGCAGCCCCACCCCCAGCAGGAACAGGGAGGAGCCGATCAGGTTGATTACCACGTAGTGGAAGCCCGCCCGGGTGCGGGCGCGGCCGCCGCCGTGCAGCAGCAGGCCGTAGGAGGCGATCAGCATCACCTCGAAGGCGACGAAGAGGTTGAACGCATCCCCGGTGAGAAAGGCGATGTTCAGGCCCAGCAGCTGTAGCTGGAACAGCGGGTGGAAGTTCTTGCCGCGCCCGTCCCAGCCCTGCACCGCGAACAGCAGGCTGGCCAGGGCGACGATGCCGGTCAGGCAGACCATGAAGGCGCTGAGCCGGTCCAGCACCAGCACGATGCCGAAGGGTGCGGGCCAGTCGCCCAGCTCATAGACCCGGTGGGCACCGTCGGCGGACAGCCACAGCAGGCCGATGCCCAGCAGGAGCAGGGCGGTGGTGGCGATCAGGTTGGCGGCCCGGCGCGAGGCCAGCGGCGCGCTGGTCATGAACACCAGCAGGACGCCGGCCAGCAGCGGCAGAACGATGGGAGCAATGACCAGATGATTCATTGTTTGCCGTCCACGTGGTCGTTACCCAGCACGAAGCGCGCGCGCAGCGCCAGGGCTACCAGAAAGGCGGTCATGGCGAAGCCGATGACAATGGCGGTGAGCACCAGGGCCTGGGGCAGCGGGTCGGTGAAGCGCTCCGCACCGGGCAGGGTGAGCGGCGGGGCGTCCAGCTGCAGTCGGCCCATGGCGAACAGATACAGGTTCACCGCGTAGGCCAGCAGGTTCAGGCCCAGGATGACGGGAAAGGTGCGGCCCCGCAGCAGCAGGTAGATGCCCGCGGCGCTCATCACCGCCACGGCACTGGCGACCAGAAATTCCATCAGTTCTCCTCCTTGCCGGCCCGCCGCGCCGGTTCCTCGCGCAGGGCGCCGAGCCGGGTGAGCATCAGCACCACCGAGCCGACCACGGCGAGGAACACGCCCAGGTCGAAGGCGATAGCGCTGGCGACCTCGAATTTGCCCACCAACGGCCACTTCAGGTAGGTGAAGGCGCTGGTGAGAAAGGGGTGGCCCACGAACCAGCTGCCGATACCCGTGAGGGTGGCAACAAGCAGGCCCATGGCGATCATGCCCCGGTAATCGTTCCACAGCCGACCGGCGGCCCACAGGGTGCCGCTGGCCATGTACTGCATGATCAGCGCGACACTGGCGATAAGCCCGGCGATGAAACCACCGCCCGGCAGGTTATGGCCGCGCAGGAAGATATAGGCCGCCACCAGCAGGGCGAAGGGCAGCAGCAGGCGGGTGCCCACTTGCAGCATCATCGGCCAGCGAGCCTCGCTGCCGTCCACCGCGACCACGTCCTCGCGCAGCTTGTCGAGCATGGCGTACACGCCCAGTGCCGCGATGCCCAGCACCGTGATCTCGCCCAGGGTATCGAAGCCGCGGAAGTCCACCAGGATCACGTTGACCACATTGGTGCCCCCGCCGCCGGGTTTGGACTGCAGCAGGTGGAACAGCGAGATGCTCTCCAGCGGCCGGGTCATGGCGGCATACACCAGCGCGCCCAGCCCCAGCCCCGAGGCGGCGGCGATCAGCCCGTCCCGGGTGCGCCGCCCGATGCCCGATTCCCGCGGCGATTCCTTGGGCAGCAAATTGAGCGCCAGCAACAGCAGGATGGTGGTGACCAGCTCCACCGAGAGCTGGGTCAGGGCCAGATCCGGCGCGGAGAGATAGGCGAAGCCGATGGACAGGATCAGCCCGACGACACCCACCACCACGATGCTCACCAGCCGGCGTCGATGCAGCAGCACCGTGGCGAGGCAGCCGGCGATCAGCAGCGCCCAGACCGCCCAGGCGATGGGCGCGGCGGGCGTGCGGGGCAGCTCGCCGAAGCTCGGGCCCAGCGGCCCCGACATGGCCAGCGCGCCCAGGGCCAGGGCGCTGAGCAGAGTGTAGGTGGCATAGCGTTGCAGGGAGCGGTTGTCCAGCAGTCGCTCCAGCCAGCGGGCCAGGCCCCGCAACGCCGCGATGGCCTGGTCGAACAGGGGTTTCGCCTCGATGCGCGGCCATACGGTGTCGTGGAGACGGATCACCGCGGCGCGCTGCCAGTAGATCAGCGTGCCACCCGCCAGCGCGATGGCGCTCATCAACAGGGGCAGGTTGAGGCCGTGCCAGATGGCGAGGCTGTAGTGGGGCAGCTCGCCCAGCAGCACGGAGCCGGCGGCGGTGGCCAGCAGGCCGCCGATGATGATCGTGGGCACGATACCCACCGCCAGGCTCAGGCCTACCAGAATTTCCACCGGCACCTTCATGTAGCGCGGGGGTTCGTGGGGCATGTTGGGCAGTTCACCCCCGGGCTTGCCGAAGAACACGTCGTGGATGAAGCGCAGGGAGTAGGCGACGCTGAACACCCCGCCCAGGGTGGCAAGAATCGGCAAGATGATGCCGCTGGCGCCGTACTGGTCGGCGTGCAGCACCTCGGCGAAGAACATCTCCTTGGAGAGAAAGCCGTTCAACAGCGGCACACCGGCCATGGCGGCGGCGGCCACCAGTGCCAGGGTGGCGGTATGGGGCATGTACTTGAACAGCCCGCCCAGCACGCGAATGTCCCGGGTGCCGGTCTCGTGGTCGACGATGCCCGCGGCCATGAACAGCGAGGCCTTGAAGGTGGCGTGGTTGAGAATGTGGAACACGCCGGCGACAGCCGCGAGGGGCGTGCCCAGGCCGAACAGCAGGGTGATCAGGCCCAGGTGGCTGATGGTGGAATAGGCCAGCAGGCCTTTCAGGTCATGCTGGAACAACGCAACGTAGGCACCGAACAGCAGGGTGAGGGTGCCGGCGCTGCTGACGAGATAGAACCACTCCTCGGTGCCCGCCAGCGCCGGGAACAGGCGTGCGAGCAGGAATACGCCGGCCTTCACCATGGT
This sequence comes from Alkalilimnicola sp. S0819, assembly GCF_009295635.1. Classification (NCBI taxonomy): domain Bacteria; kingdom Pseudomonadati; phylum Pseudomonadota; class Gammaproteobacteria; order Chromatiales; family Ectothiorhodospiraceae; genus Alkalilimnicola; species Alkalilimnicola sp. S0819. The sequence goes on from NZ_WHIW01000011.1 coordinate 42,984, forward strand.
GGCCGAATGCAGATAGGCGCTCACCGGGGTGGGCGCGGCCATGGCGTGGGGCAACCAGAAGTGGAAGGGGAACTGCGCCGATTTGGTGAAGGCCCCCAGCAGGATCAGTACCAGCATGGGCAGATACCAGGGGCTGGCCTGGATGATGTCGGCCCGCTGCATGACTTCCGAGATCTGGAAGCTGCCGGCGATGGTGCCCAGCAGGATTACCCCGGCGAGCATGGCAAGCCCCCCGGCGCCGGTGATGGTCAGCGCCATGCGCGCGCCCTGGCGGGCATCGGCCCGGTGTTTCCAGTATCCGATCAGCAGGAAGGAGCTCAGGCTGGTCAGCTCCCAGAAGATGGTCAGCAGGATCAGATTGTCCGAGAGCACCACGCCGAGCATCGCGCCCATGAACAGCAGCAGAAAGCCGTAGAAGCGGCCCATCGGGTCTTGGTCGGACAGATAATAGCGGGCGTAGAGGATCACCAGCAGGCCGATGCCCAGAATCAGCAGGGCGAACATGAAGCCCAGGCCGTCGATCATCAGGCTGAAGTTCAGGCCCACCTGGGGCAGCCACGCCCAGCTTGTCTGCAGAGTCTCGCCGCGGAACACCGCCGGCGCCTGGCTGAGCAGCAGGGCCAGCGCCGTGAGCACGGGGGCCGCGGTCATCCAGGCGCAGTGGCTGCGCCCGCTGCGCACGGTGAGCACAGGCAGCCAAGCGAACAGAAAGGGCAAGAGCACGATCAGCAGGATGTTCATAGAAGGGGTCTGCCGTGTCCGGTTGGGAGCGGGAAACAGAGACCCGCGTGCATGAATTGGCCCGGATTCTAGCAACTGCCGAGCGCCCTGGGGAGTCTGCGGCCCACGCCGCCCGCTGTCCGATAAATAGGTGTGAAAGGGCGAAGAAAATGTAGGCGCGGCTCCTGGCCGCGATGGTTTTGGCGCCGGCTTCCCGGGTGTGGGGCGGTTTTGCCAAGGCAATAGCGGTCAGGAGCCGCTGCTACAGGCCGAAGGCACCGCCAAACAAAAAAGGCGGCTCATGGAGCCGCCTTTTCCGCGTGTCTTTGCCTGGCTTCAGGCGATGGTGACGTCCTGGCTCAGGTACACGTCCTGAATGGCGTTGAGCAGCTTGACGCCTTCGGGCATGGGGCGCTGGAAGGCCTTGCGCCCGGAAATCAGGCCCATGCCGCCGGCGCGCTTGTTGATCACCGCGGTGCGCACGGCCTGGGCCAGGTCGCTCTCGCCCGAGGAGCCGCCGCCGGAGTTGATCAGCCCCGCGCGGCCCATGTAGCAATTGGCCAGCTCGTAGCGGTTGAGATCGATGGGGTGGTCGGAGGTGAGCTCGTCATAGACCTTCTGGTGGGTCTTGCCGTGGCCCACCGCCAGGTAACCGCCGTTGTTCTCGGCCAGCTTCTGCTTGACGATGTCGGCGTTGATGGTGGCCGCCAGGTGATTGGCCTGGCCGGTCAGATCCGCCGAGACGTGGTAGTCCACGCCGTCCTGCTTGAAGGCTTCGTTGCGGGTGTAGGCCCAGAGAATGGTGCACATCCCGAGCTCGTGGGCGTAGGCGAAGGCCTCGCTGATCTCCTGGATCTGGCGGCGGGATTCATGGGAGCCGAAGTAGATGGTGGCGCCGATGCCCACCGCACCCATGTCGAAGGCCTGCTGCACGCTGGCGAACAGGGTCTGGTCATGGATGTTCGGGTAGCTGAGCAGCTCGTTGTGGTTGATCTTGACGATGAAGGGGATGCGGTGCGCGTAGCGCCGGGCCACCGAGCTCAGCACGCCCAGGGTGGAGGCGACGGCGTTGCAGCCGCCTTCCACGGCCAGCTCGCAGATCGCGGCCGGGTCGAAGAAGGCCGGGTTCGGTGCGAAGGAGGCGCCGGCGGAGTGTTCGATGCCCTGGTCCACCGGCAGGATGGACAGATAACCGGTGCCGGCCAGCCGCCCGGTGTTGTACATCTGCTGCAGGCTGCGCAGCACGCCGACCTTGCGGTCCTTCTGGGCCACCACCCGGTCCACGTAGTCCGGGCCCGGCAGGTGCAGGGAGCTGCTCGGGATGGTCTTGCACTGGTGGTTGAGCAGGCTGTCCGCCTCGTCGCCCAAAAGGGCCTGAATATCGGTCATTGGTCGATCTCCCTCGCCGGTTCGAGCGTGTTCTTGCTTAACGGCACTAAAAATCCGTGGCGCGCGAATTATAGAGGCTTTGCTGCCTGGGGGCATCTTTCGCGGCCTTGGCCGCCAGTGGGCCGGAGCCCCGGGGGAATGAATGAGCGTCGCCCCGGTGGCTCAGGCTACTGAGTAGCGGGCGGCAAGAGGCTTTTCAAGACTGTGTTGCCGCAAATATGGCGGCCTGCGCTAAGATGCGGGCCCATGAAAACAATACGACGCCTGTGGCGCTTTCCGCTGGTTTTGCTGCTTGTCCTGTTCGGTGGGCCCATTATCTGCCTGGCGGTGGCCTGGGATGGCCGGCGGGGGCGGCCGCTGCACAGCGGCGCCGGGCGGCGCGCCCAGGTGCTCTGGTCGCGCTGGATGTGCGCGCTGCTGGGCGTGCGCGTCACCCTGGAGGGCGAGCCCCTGGGCGAGGGGGCGGCGCTGATCGTTACCAACCATGTTTCCTGGATCGACATACCGGTGCAGGCCTCGGTGTGGCCGGTGGGTTTTCTCAGCAAGTCCGAAGTGCGCGACTGGCCCATCGTGGGTAGCGCGGCCACTGGGCTGGGCACCCTCTACATCGCGCGTGGCCGCAGCGGCGCGGCGGCGGATGCCACTCGGGTGATGGCCGAGCGTATGCGGGCCGGCCACCGGGTGCTGTTCTATCCGGAAGGCACCACCAGTGACGGCCGGGGTTTGCTGCCGCTGCGTCCGCGCCTGTTTCAGGCCGCGGTGGATGCCGGTGCACCGGTTCGGCCGGGTGTGATCCGCTATCTGGAGGATGGCCGGGTCAGTGAGCTGGCGCCGTTCATCAACGACATGAGTCTGGCCGCGCATGTCTGGCGGGTACTCGGGGTGCGGCGACTGGATGTGCGACTGCACCTGGGGCCGCCACTGGAATCCGCCGGCCGCAGCCGTAGCGAACTGGCGCTGGAAGCGCGGGAATACATGGCGGCGTATCTGGCATCCGGCACATCGGGTAGCGCTTCTCTGTAGAAGCGACTCATGGCCGCGCATGGCCGTGATTGCCTTTGTCCCGGACCCCGGGTGCAACCGAAGGGCAGCCGCGGCTATGGGTCGCTCTTACCGGGAGACAGGGGGCATTCCGTTCAGCGGTTCGCCGGCCAGGCCAGCCGCAGGCCGGCGAAGATGTGGCGTTTGTGCGCCTCGTAGAAGTTGCGAAAGCTCGGCCTTTGCACGGCGGGCCAGGTATGCGGCCCATGCCCCCGCAGCACGAAGTGCGCGCCGTCGAACCAGGGCTCGGAGTAGCCGCGGTAAGGGTAGGCCTGAAATCCGGGGTAGGGATGAAAGGCCCCCTGGCACCACTCCCAGGCACCGCCCACGCTCTCCAGCAGTCCGGCACGCCGGGCGGCCTCCCACGCGTATTCGTCCACCAGGCGAGCGCCGGCCCAGCGGGCATAGGCCTGGGCTTCGTGGTGGCTCAAACCCTGCACGGCTGCGTAGGGCTTCAAGGGCGCGGGGCCGTCGGGGCCCAATTGATACCAGCGGCCGCGGGATTCGCACCAAAGGTCCGGAGAACCCACCCCGCTCGTTTGCAGCCAACGCCAGCCGTCGGCGCTCCAGTATTGACGCTCCCGGTAGCCGCCGGCCGCCATGAAGGCGCGGTACTCGCCATTGCTCACCGGGTGGCGGGCGATGCGGCAGGCATTCACGGACACGCGCCAGGACGGGCCTTCATTGTCATAGTGCCAAGGCGTGTCGCTGCCCAGCAGGTACTCCCGGCCCGCCAGGGTGACCGTGTCCGCTGACGGCGCCCGCACGGCGCAGTCCGGCCAGTCGCCCTCGGCCGCCGGGCAGCGCCTGGCCCGGATCATGGCGATGGTCTCCAGGTGCTGGCTGTGGTGCTGGACGAGAAAGCGCAGCAGGTAGTCCCGCGCCATCAAGGGGTGTCCACGGCCGGCCTGTGCCTGCAAGCGCGCGAGGGTGCCTCCTTGCACCGCCTCCGCCCAGCCGAGCAGTTCTTCGCGCGGCGGCAGCTGCGGAGCGCGCTCAGCCTTCGGTGCCCGTTCCGGGAAATACAGGCCGTAAAGGGGGCGGCTGCGGCGGGTATCTTTCAGCACCCGCTCTTCCAGCCAGTACAGCTCGATGAAGCAGCAATGTCCCAGGTGCCAGCCCAGGGGGCTTAGATCCGGGTGCTCCCGGGCGCGCATGCCGTCTTCGTCGGTGTCCTGGACGGCCTGGCGCAAGGCCTGTTGGCAGCGGGCGAGTTCCGCGAGCCAGCACTCGCGGCTCGCTGTTTCAGCGTTCAGCGCGGCTCGACTCATAAGGCGGCAAGGCTGGGCGGCTCGTCCGGATCCAGCACCAGCAGATGATGAGGCGGCACGCTGCGCCAGAACTCCGGGGCGGTGAGCGGTTCGGAGGCCACCAGCTGGCCGCCCGGGAAGCTTTCCTCATCGGTGCTGTAATAGAGGCTGGCGCAGTCACGATTGATGGCGTGGCGCAGGGCGTAGATCCGCCGCCCGTCGCTCAGCACCAGGCTGAGCAGGGCGGTGCTGTCCTCGCACCAGTGGGCAAGCCTCTGCACCAGCTGCATCAGCACCTGCTCCAGGCTCGCGTCCGGTTCTTCGCGCAGCAGTTGGCGCAGCACGGCGAAGAGGTATTCTGAATCGGTGTTGCCGTGGATGGCGGCCTCGATGTCCGGCTGCAGCCAGCGGCGGATGCGGGCCCGACCCTCGGTGGCGAAGCGCTCCAGAAAACCGTTGTGCAGAAACAGCAGCTCCCTGTCGTAAAAGGGCTGGGTGTTAGCCAGGCCTGTGGCGAAACCTTCAGTGGCGCTGCGCACCGCAGCGAGCCACAAGGGCTCGCGCAAGCTGCGCCCCAGGGAGGGCAGGTTTGAATCGGCCCAGATGGGCAGCACATTGCGATAGATGGCGGGCTGCCCGGCCGGGTCATACCAGCCCAGGCCGAAACCGTCGGCGTTCAGCACCGCTTCCTGCATTTCCCGCGGTGCCCAGGACTGCTTCAGCAGGCTGTGTTCCGGCTGCAACAGAAAGTGCTGCAGCTCCACGGCGGGGCCTAGATAAGCGGCGAGACGACACATGCGGGCAGCTCCCAGACGTTTCCTGCCATGATGGTAACCTGAGCCCATGCCCAAGGGAGAACCGCTAATGACTGCAGCGCGTCCGGATGTGGTGAGCCAGGAAAATCGCTTCAGCTTCCGGGTGGTGCCGCCCGCGCGGCCGGTGCCCAGCCTGGCGGAGGATGTGCGCAGGGGCTTTGCCAGGCCCCAGCGGGAACTGCCGCCGAAGTATTTCTACGACGAGGCGGGCTCGCAGCTGTTCGACCGGATCTGCGACACCCCCGAGTACTACCCCACCCGCACCGAGGCGGAGCTGCTGCGCGAACATGCCGGGGAAATCATCCGTCAGGCCGCCCCGGAGCAGCTGATCGAGTTCGGCAGCGGCAGTTGTCGAAAGACCCGCCATCTGTTGCAGGCCTGCGCCGAGCAGGGTTTCGCCCCTCTTTTTCAGCCCTTCGAATTCTGCGAGAGCATGCTGCGCGAGTCGGCCGCGGACCTGCTGCGCGACTACCCCTGGCTGCGAGTGAACGGTTTGCAGGGGGATTACACCGCGGGCCTGCAGACCGTGCCGCTGCCCCCCGGGCGGCGTTTGTTCGTGTTCCTGGGGGGCACCATCGGCAATTTCACCCCCGAGCAGTCGCGGCATTTCCTCACCGAGCTACGCGAGCGCATGGCGCCGGGGGACCACCTGCTGTTGGGGGCCGATCGGGTCAAGGCCGTGGAAGCCCTGGAGGCGGCCTACGATGACGCCCAGGGACTGACGGCCCGCTTCAACCTCAATGTGCTGCGCGTGCTGAACCGTGAACTGGGTGCGGATTTCGAGCCCAAGGCCTGGGCGCATCAGGCGCGATTCGACCCCGGCCATTCCCGCATCGAGATGCATTTGCGCGCCCGTAGCGCCCAGACCGTGCGTGTCACGGCGCTGGGCGAGCAATACGCCTTCGCCGTCGGCGAGAGCATACGCACGGAGATCAGCCGCAAGTTCACCGTGGAGGCGCTGCATCAGGAGCTCGAGGGCGCGGGGCTTGCGCCCGTGGGCCACTTTGAACCCGCGCAGAGAAGTTTTTCGCTGTTGCTGGCCAGGCCCGCCTGACTGCCGCGAGGCCGCCGCAGGGTGCCGGAGGTTCGTTGCCGGGCCGGGCTTTCCGCCCTGTCATCAAGACGTCACACCGATGCGACAGGATGCGCTTGCCCTGATTCCGGAGCGAGCCATGTCCCTCAGCATTGCCAGCCCACGTCCCCGATCCATCCTGCGCAAAGCGCTGCTGCCGCCGCTGTTGCTGTTGTCACTGATGCTGGCCATGGGATTGACGTCCTTGGGAGTTCTGGATGATCTGAATCGGCGGGTGGACGAACTGGATGCCAGGTTCGCCCCGCGGGTGGCAGCGCTGACCTCGCTCACCGAGGCTTTGTACCTGGAACGCCTGGCGGTGGAGCGCCTGCTGGCGCGCATGGATGAGGACAGCGAACAGTTATGGCGTTCGCGCCAGGCGGAGGTGGGCACCGCGCTGGGGGAGCTGTCGGTGGCCCTGGAAGGCACGGTCTGGCGGCAGGCGGGCGCACGGCTCCGACAGCGCCATCAAGACTACTCGACACTGTTTGCCGATCGGGTGCTGCCGGCGCTTCATCGGCTACTGCACCTCAACCGTTCGGTGGTTGTGGCGCGCGGCGGCGGTGCCGCCGAACAGCTCGCCCTGATGGTGCAGGAGGCGTTGGCCCAGGAAGAGGATCTGTTCGCCGATCTGGGCGGTCAGGCCCTGCGTGCCTTGCTCAATGCCCGGGTGGCGCTGCAGCGTTTCGCCGCTGAAGGCAATGCGGCCCAGGGCGCGGGGGCCGCCGAGCAAGTGGCGGACGTGGGCGCCTTGCTGGATACCGTCAACGCCTTCGTTTTCTCCGATTATGTGGCGCTGGAAATGCGGGACGTGCTCGCGCACTGGGCGGCGGTGACCACGGCATTCGAGGAAATGCTGGCCCTGCGGGCGCAAAGCCGCGCGCTCATCGTCGGGGAGCTGAGCACGCTGGGGGAGGCCATGACGGATCAGGCCCGCAGCTTGCAGGCCGAATCCTTCGCGGCAATGACCGCCATGAACGCTCAGACCAGCGAACAGGTCGCGGGCACCCGCTGGACCCTGTCCCTGCTGCTGGGGCTGGCCGTGGTGGGTGGCCTGGGCGTGTCCTGGTTGGTGACCCGCAGTTATCTGCGCCCGCTGATTCGCTTGAAGACCTTCATGAGCGAGCTGGCCGACAATCTGGCGGCGGGCCGATTGGCACTCTCTGCGCGGGCGGAAGTACCAAGTCGCGACGAGGTGGGGGAGCTGGCCTGCCACATCAATGTCTTTCTTGCCGCTCTGCAAGAGGTCGCGATCACCCTCGGCCGAGAGAGCACGGCTCTGGCGCGGGCCTCCGGGGAATTGCTGGACAGCACTGGCGCCGGCTGCGAGGACATGGCGGCTCAGCGCGGGGAGCTGGATCAGGTGGCGGGCGCCATGATCCAGATGAACGGCGCGGCCGAGGAGGTCGCCCGCCATGCCGCCCAGGCCGCCCAGGCCGCGACCGAAGCGCACGGTCAGGCCCGCGAGGGTGAGGCCGTGGTGGAAGATTCCCTGCTGGCGCTGGGTGAACTGCTGGGGGTGGTCAACGAGGCGGGGCAGGCCATGGAGCAGCTCGGCCGTGACAGCGAGACCATCACCGAAATCACCGAAGTCATCGCCAGTGTCGCCAAACAGACCAATCTGCTGGCGCTTAACGCGGCCATCGAAGCGGCTCGCGCCGGGGAGAGTGGGCGGGGGTTCGCGGTGGTGGCCGATGAAGTGCGGGAGCTTGCCCGGCGCAGCAGCGAATCCGCCCAGACCATAGAGCAGCGCCTGGCGGGGCTGCGCGCGTCCATGGGGGCGGCCTTGCAACGCATGCGCGGCAGCGGCGAACAGGGTCAGCGCGCCAGGGAACAGGCGGAGCAGGCGGCGCGGGCGTTGCGCGGCATACAAGAAGCGGTACGGCGTATCGACGGCATGAGCGCGGAGCTGGCCAGTGCCGCTGAGCAGCAAAGTCAGGTAAGCGCAGGGGTGAGTGAGCGCACGGAGCAGATCCGCGTTCTTGCCGAGCGCACCGAAACGGGTGCGCTGAAGGGGCGGGAGGAAAGTCAGGCGCTGGCCGCGCTGGGGGCACGCCTGAAAGGCCTGGTGAACCGTCTGAATGGCGGTGTCGGAGCGGATGAGGCGGATTCGAAAGCCCTTTGTGCCTCAGCGCGTGACCTGATCCCTTGGCCGAGCGAGGGGCGAAAGGCCCCTCTCCATCCGATCCAGCGCAAGGTGGCCTGAGCGGTGTTTCCCTAGAAAATCCAAATCAGCCCCAGCGCGATGGCCCGCGGGTCCCCACCCAAGGTGGTCTTGAGTTCATCGCCGTGGCCACCGTCCACGCCCTGGTAGCGGGCCGCCTCGCCGTTGCGGGTCTGGGTGTAGACCGCGTACACGGTGGTGCTGGGGTGGATCTTGTACTCGCCGCCGACGGCGTACATGTCGGCGCTTGAATCATCCACGTTGCCGTAGTCCTCGGCGTGCAGCCACTGGGCCTTCAGGGTGGCCTTGCCGGTCAGTTTCAGCGCCACATGGGCACCGTAGGCGGCGCGGTTCAGGGTATAGGTGCTTTCGCCGGCATCCCCCGCGTCGTAGTCCTCGTAGAGCGCGCCCACGCGCACCCGGCCGAAGTCGTAGCCGGCGCCGAGCCGATAGCCGCTGACCTTGTCGCCTTCCGTGGCCACGGCCTTGTCGATATCCAGTGCCGAATATTCCTCGTAGGCCAGCCCCAGGCTGAAATTGCCCGGTGTCCACAGCGCACTGACGCTGTACATGTCGTGGTCATTGTCATCGCGGCTGCCGTTGTTTTGCTGGTCCGCCGAATACATGGCGCCCAGCTGCAGCTGCTCGAAGAAGCTCTTGCGCCAGTACAGGGCGTTCTTGCCCCGGGTGTCCATTTTCGAGCCGAACTGGGCGCTGGCGCCGATCAGTGCGCGATGATCCCCCACGGTGTCGCCGAAGGTGAGGAATTTACCGCGCAGTTGCTTGAAGGGCGTGTCGTGGTAACCCACCAGCACATCCCCCATGGGTCCGCGCAGGCCCACGAAGCTGTTGCGGGTGCTCCAGAAGTCATCGCTGGAATCGGTCAGGTCCACGCCCTGCTCGATCTGGTAGAGCACGCTGAAGCGCTCGTTCAGGCCGTATATGCCCTTGAAGCCCAGGCGGCTGGAGTTGCTGGAGACCACGAAATCCGTGCCCTCGCCACTGGCGTCCGGGTCGAAACCCGCGATGGCCACGTTCAGCTTGCCGTAGATCTCCAGTTTCTCGTCGATGACCTGCAGGGCAGGGGCGCTGACGGGCAGGCTCAACAGCAGGCTGGCGGTGATCAGGTGCCTCTTCTTCACGACCGGGCTCCTCGTGTGGCGGCTTCCAGGGGGCCCCGCGGGGGCGTTGCGCGCATGGTGTCACAAATCTGTCATGATGTTGCGCTGTAATGCGGGGCATTGCAGGTAATGGGCAAGAAGTAGCATGGCAAGAATCCTTATAGTCGAAGACGAGGCGGCCATCCGGCAGATGGTAGGCCTGGCGCTGGCGCGGGCCGGTCATGAGGGGCGCGAGGCCGCCTCCGCCGAGGCAGGTATGGCCATGCTGGAAGACAGCGTGCCGGATCTGGTGCTGCTCGATTGGATGCTGCCGGGCATGAGCGGGGTGGACTTCGCACGGCGCCTGAAACGCCACCCGGCCTACAAGGATGTGCCCCTGATCATGCTCACCGCGCGCGGCGAGGAAGAGGACCGCGTTCGGGGGTTGGACGTGGGGGCGGATGATTTCGTTACCAAGCCCTTCTCCCCTCGGGAGTTGATGGCCCGCATCAAGGCGGTGCTGCGCCGCGCCGCCCCGGCGGCGGCCGATGAGCCGGTGGAGGTGGCCGGGCTTACCCTGGACCCGGTGGCGCACCGGGTCTGGACCGGGGAGCGCACCCTGGACATGGGGCCCACTGAATTCCGCCTGCTGCACTTCTTCATGACCCACCAGGACCGGGTGTTCAGCCGTGCGCAACTGCTGGACAATGTCTGGGGGACCAATGTCTATGTAGAGGAGCGTACCGTGGACGTGCATATCCGCCGCCTGCGCAAGGCCATCGGCGAGCATGATCGGCTGATTCAGACCGTGCGCGGCGCCGGCTACCGCTTCTCCACCCGGGCATGATTCACGATAACCCCTGGCCGCGCACCCTGCGGCGCTGGTGTTACGGCCTGGCCCTGGCTGGCCTGATCGGCTGGGGGCTGGGGCTTGCCGCCGAGGCTTTGGCGCTGGCGCTGGCGCTGGGTCTGCTCTGGCAGTTTCGCTACATCGCCCGGCTGGAGTACTGGCTGCGCAAGGATTCCCGCTTCGAGCCGCCCCACGGCCGAGGTCTGTGGGAAGACATCTTCGACGGCATCTACCGCATGCAGCGCCGCCACCGCACCCGGCGGCGACGGCTGGGCGCGCTGCTGCACGCCTTCCGTGAATCCGTGGATGCGGTGCCCGACGGGGTGCTGGTGCTGGACGAGGGGGGCGAGATGCGCTGGTGGAACGATGCCGCCGAGCGCCTGATCGGCGTACGTTGGCCCCAGGACCGGGGACGACGCCTGGATAACCTCTATCGCCATCCCGAGATGGTCAATTTCATGGCCTCGGAGCCGGATGAGTCGCGCAACCTCGCGGTGCCCGCGCCGCTGGACCCGGAGCTGATGCTGGATATCCGCCTGGTGCCCTATGGCGAGAGCCAGCGGCTGCTGATTGCCCGGGATATCACCCGGCTGAGAAAGCTGGAGGAAATGCGCCGGGACTTCGTCGCCAACGTTTCCCATGAACTGCGCACGCCCCTCACCGTGGTGCATGGGCTGGCGGAAACCCTGGCCGAGCCCGAGAACGGGCTGAGCGAGCCGGATCGGGACATGCTCGGCCTGGTCCTGCAACAGACCCGACGCATGAATCGTCTGGTGGACGACCTGCTGATGCTCTCGCGGTTGGAAACCGGCCCCCGGCCCGCGGCCGGGGAGGTGGTGGATGTAGCGGACATGTTGCGCGCCCTGGCCGAGGAGGCCCAGGCGCTGAGTGGTGCGCGCGCTCACCAGATCGAACTGCAGATCGACAGTGAGCGTGGCCTGCGCGCCGATGCCAACGAGCTGCGCAGCGCGTTTTCCAACCTGGTGCACAACGCCGTGCATTACACCCCGGCCGGTGGCCGAGTGACCCTGCAATGGCAGTGCGACGCCCAGGGCGCACGGTTCAGCGTGATCGATACCGGCATCGGTATCGCGCCGCAGCACATTCCCCGCCTTACCGAGCGTTTCTACCGGGTGGATCGCGGCCGCAGCACCGCCACCGGCGGCACCGGCCTGGGGCTTGCCATCGTCAAGCACATCCTGGGGCGCTATGACGCGCATCTGGAGATACGCAGCACCCTGGGCGAGGGCAGCCGCTTCTGCTGCCACTTCCCGCCCGAAGCCGTCACCCCTGAGTCCTGATCGAATCCGATCCCCCCTTCTTGCATGAGCCGCTCCTGCGCGGGAAAGCCGCGTTGGCCAGCGGCCATGCCTCACGGTCTGTTGCGCGCACGCAACGGTGACGTGCTTTTACAACAGGCATCATCAAACTGTCTCGAAGCTGTAACGGAAGCGTAACAGCCCAGGCTCATCATCGGCTGCGGTTGCGGGGGCAGCCCCGTGTTCTTACCGACACGAACCCTAACGAGCCTGAAGAGGACATCATGAAGAAAACTGCAATCGCCGCGGCCATCGCCGCCGTCGTCGCCCTGCCGAGCACCGCTGGTGCCTATGAAATCATCGGCAAGCACCTGGAGGTGTATGGCAAGGCCCACGTGTCCGTGGACTTCGCTGACAACGACCGCGACAGCGCCGTGGCCATCGCCAGCAACTCGAGCCGCCTGGGTTTCAAGGGCGTTACCGCCGTCAGCGATCAGCTGGACGTGCTCTACCAGATCGAATCCAAGATCGTGTTCGATGAAGGCGGCGCCAACTTCGCCGGTCGCAACACCTACGTCGGCCTGGGTGGCGATTTCGGCAAGGTGCTCATCGGCAACCAGGACACGCCCTTCAAGGGTGTGCGCGGCACCTTCGACCTGTTCGGCGACACCGTGGGTGATGCCCGCAACCTGCTGGGCGTCTACGCCGTGGGCACGGCCGTTTCGGATATCGGCAACCGCCGCGCCAAGAACAGCATTCAGTACCTTTCGCCGAGCATCGGTGGCTTCGCCGCGAAGGCCATGTACTCCAGCTCGTATAACGACACGGAGCTGCCGGGCGGCATCGAGGACAACGACTTCGATCTGTACAGCGTCAGCGGCAGCTACAAGCTGGGTGGCCTGACCCTGGCGGCCGGTTACGAGCGTGCCAACTCGGCGCTGAACAACGACGAGTCCGACGGCTACCGCCTTGCCGCCAACTACAAGTTCAACGCCTTCACCCTCGGTGCCATCGCCGAGCGTATCGAGCGTGGCAATATCGAACGCGACGCATACGGCATCAATGGCGCGTTCAGCTTTGGCCCCAACAAGCTCAAGCTGCAGTACGTCTACGCCGATGAAATCGACGGCATCGACGACAGCGATGCCAGTCAGCTGACCCTGGGCTTCGACCACAAGCTGGGCAAGAAGACCACCCTCTACGCCGCCTACAACCTGCTCGACAACAACGATGCCGCGGGCTACCGCATCAAGGGCGGCCACGACACGGATGTGTACGAAGTCAATGCCGTGGGCGATGACGTCAGCGCCTTCTCCATCGGTCTGGTTCACAGCTTCTAAGACCGCCCCGGCGCCCGCTTGGCAGCGGGCGCCCTCTCTGTAACTTGACTGTCACATTTCTTACATAGAATGCGCAGCCATCGCCCCCAGCGGGCACTGCGCCTTCAACAGCAGGAGTCGCCAGCATGTTGAAAAGCTTCAAATCCGTAGGCCTGGGTCTGGTTCTGGGCATGAGCGTGGGCAGCGCCTTCGCCGCCGATATCGCCGGCGCCGGCGCCAGCTTTCCGTATCCCGTCTACGCCAAGTGGGCGGACGCCTACCACAAGGCCACCGGCAACCGTATGAACTACCAGTCCATCGGTTCCGGCGGCGGCATTCGCCAGATCAAGGCCAAGACCGTAGACTTCGGCGCCTCCGACGCCCCGCTGACGCCGGACGAGCTCGCCGAGGCCGGTCTGATGCAGTGGCCCATGGTGATGGGCGGCGTGGTGCCGGTGGTGAACCTGGACGGCATCGGGGCCGGTGAGCTCAAGCTCTCCAACGACGTGCTCGCCGATCTGTTCCTGGGCAAGATCACCAGCTGGGACGACGAGGCCATCGCCGCGCTGAACCCGGGCGTGGACCTGCCGTCCCGTCGCGTGACCGCCGTGTATCGCTCCGACGGTTCCGGCACCACCTTCGTGTTCACCGACTACCTGGGCAAGGTCAGCGAGGAATGGAAGCGCGAAGTGGGAGTCGGCAAGGCCGTGGCCTGGCCCACCGGTGTCAGCGGTAAGGGTAACGAGGGTGTAGCCTCCTACGTGGGTCGCATCAAAGGCGGCATTGGCTACGTGGAGTACGCCTACGCCCTGCAGAACGAGCTGCCCCACGTGCAGCTACGCAATCAGGCCGGCCAGTGGGTCAACCCGGGCAGCGAGAGCTTCCAGGCCGCCGCCGCCGGCGCCGACTGGGAGCAGGCCGAGGGCATGTACCTGGTGCTGACCAACCAGCCGGGCGCCAAGAGCTGGCCCATCACCGCCGCCACCTACATCCTGATGCACAAGCAGCAGGACAAGCCGGAGGCCGCTCGCAACGCCCTGGATTTCTTCAGCTGGGCTTTCGAGAACGGCGACGAGATGGCCGATGAGCTGCACTACGTGGCCATGCCGGACTCGGTGGTGAAGTTCATCGAGCAGCGTTGGAAGAATGAGCTGACCGACACCAGCGGTCAGCCGGTACTGCGCTGACACGCGCAAACGGTAGACGCCCGGGGCCACTGAGGCTCCGGGCGTTTCTCACTTTCGGGAGATCGGGATGACCCAGGCAGTCGAGAATGCGCAACCGGGCCGGGCAGCGGACGGAATGCCCGACGGCAAGGCGCGCAGCGACCTCATCGAACGGATCTTCGCCTGGTCCACGCGCCTCGCCGCCGCTGGTGTGCTGGTGTTGCTGCTGGGTGTGATGATCTCGCTGATCGCCGGCGCGCTGCCGGCGCTGCGGGAGTTCGGCCTGGGCTTCGTGTTCACCGAAGTCTGGAACCCGGTCACCGAGGAGTTCGGCGCGCTGGGGCCGATCTACGGCACCCTGGTGACCTCGCTGATCGCCATGCTCATCGCCGTGCCGGTGAGCTTCGGCATTGCGCTGTTCATCACCGAGCTGTGCCCGCTGTTCCTGCGCCGCCCGCTCGGGATCGCCATCGAGCTGCTGGCCGGCATTCCCAGCATCATCTACGGCATGTGGGGCCTGTTCATCTTCGCCCCCTGGTTCGGTGACCACGTGCAGCCCTGGCTGATCGACAACCTGGCCGGCCTGCCCGGTGTGGGGTTCCTGTTCGACGGCGCGCCGCTGGGTATCGGCATGTTCACCGCCGGGCTGATCCTCGCGATCATGGTCATCCCCTTCATCTCCGCCGTGATGCGCGATGTCTTCGAAGTGGTGCCCCAGGTGCTGAAGGAATCCTCCTACGCCCTGGGGGCGACCACCTGGGAAGTGGTGCGTCAGGTGGTGCTGCCCTACACCAAGGTCGGCGTGGTCGGCGGTATCATGCTGGGCCTGGGGCGCGCCTTGGGCGAGACCATGGCAGTGACCTTCGTCATCGGCAATGCACACCGCATCGACCCCTCGCTGTTCATGCCCGGCACCACGATCTCGGCCACCCTGGCCAATGAATTCGCCGAAGCCGACGGGGTGCTGCACACCTCCTCGCTGATGGCCCTGGGGTTGATCCTGTTCGTACTCACCTTCCTGGTGCTGGTGGCGGCGCGCTTGTTGCTGCTCAAGCTGCAGGCCGGCGAAGGCAGGAAGGTCTGAGGTGCTCATGAAGCTCTATACGCGACGTCGCCTGATCAACGGGTTCAATCTGGGCATGTCCCTGTTGACCATGCTGTTCGGCCTGTTCTGGCTGGCCTGGATACTCATTACCCTGTTCCAGCAGGGCTTCGCGGCCCTGGACTGGCAGGTGCTCACCGAAAGCACGCCGCCGCCCGGCGGCAGCGGGGGGCTCGCCAACGCCATCGTCGGCAGCGCCATCATGACGGCGCTGGGCATTGCCGTCGGCGGGCCCATCGGCATCCTCGCCGGCACGTACCTGGCCGAGTACGGCCGGGGCAGCAAGCTCGCCCAGTTCATTCGTTTCATCAACGATATCCTGCTCAGCGCGCCCTCGATCATCGTCGGTCTGTTCGTGTTCGGCACGGTGGTGCTGATGATGGGCAGCTTCTCGGGGCTGTCCGGCGGGCTGGCGCTGGGGATCATCGCGTTGCCGGTGGTGGTGCGCACCACCGAGAACATGCTCGGCCTGGTGCCGGTGCGACTGCGCGAGGCCGCCGCCGCCCTGGGCGCGCCCGCCTGGATGGTGATCGTGTGCATCTGTTACCGCGCCGCGCTGCCGGGGCTGGTCACGGGGGTGCTGCTGGCCATCGCCCGCATCTCCGGCGAGACGGCGCCGCTGTTGTTCACGGCCCTGAACAACCAGTTCTGGAGCACGGATCTGAACACGGCCATGGCGAACCTGCCGGTGACCATCTACCAATTCGCCATGAGCCCTTATGACGATTGGCGGGAGCTGGCCTGGGCCGGCGCGCTGCTGATTACCATGACGGTGCTGCTGATCAGCATCATCGCCCGCGTCTTCCTGCGACAGAGGGGTGGCCGCTAATGGAGACCACGATGAACGATGTGAACATCAAGCGGGGGCCGGCCGTGTCCATGGCGGCTCGACGCGAGACGGGCCGGGAGGCGGCGGCGCGGGGCGCGGCGAAGCTGGAAGTTCGGGGCCTGAACTTCTACTACGGCGGTTTTCATGCGCTGAAGGATATCGACCTGGAAATCCCCCAGGGCCAGGTGACCGCCTTCATCGGCCCCTCGGGCTGCGGCAAGTCCACGCTGCTGCGCACGTTCAACCGCATCTACCAGCTCTACCCGGGCCAGCGGGCCAGCGGGCAGATCCTGATGGACGGCCGGGACATTCTCGATCGCAAGGTGGATCCGAATCTGCTGCGCAAGCGCATTGGCATGGTGTTCCAGCAGCCGACCCCGTTTCCCATGTCCATCTACGACAACATCGCCTTCGGCGTGAAGCTCTACGAGAAGCTGCCGCGTCGGGAGATGGACGAGCGTGTGGAATGGGCGCTGCGCAAGGCCGCCCTCTGGGATGAGGTCAAGGGCAAGCTGCGCCAGAGCGGCACCGGGCTCTCCGGCGGTCAGCAGCAGCGGCTGTGCATTGCCCGAGCCGTGGCGGTGAAGCCCGAGGTGCTGTTGCTCGACGAGCCCACCTCGGCACTGGACCCGATCTCCACCGGCTTCATCGAGGAGCTGGTGCATGAGCTGAAAAAGGACTACACCATCGCCATCGTGACCCACAACATGCAGCAGGCGGCACGCGTGTCCGACTACACCGCCTTCATGTATCTGGGTACGCTGGTGGAGTTCGGCGACACCGATGCGGTGTTCACCAACCCGGTGCAGAAACAGACCGAAGACTACATCACCGGCCGCTACGGCTGATCGCGCGCACGCGGAGGGCGTCATGGTAGACAAGAATAGCCTGACCCAGCATATCTCCCGGGTCTACAACGAGGAGCTCACCGGCATCATGGACCGGGTGATGCGCATGGGCGGCCTGGTGGAGCAGCAGCTCGGGGATGCGTTGCTGGCCCTGGTGGAGGGCGACACCGAGCGCGGCGAGCGGGTAGTCACCAGCGATTACAAGATCAACGCCGCGGAGGTGGCGCTGGACGAGGAGTGCGTGCACATCCTCGCTCGGCGCCAGCCGGCCGCCAGCGACCTGCGCCTGATCATCGCCGTGATCAAGACCATCACCGACCTGGAGCGTATCGGCGATGAGGCCGAGCGAATCGGCCGCATGGCCTTGCACCTGTTGCCCCAGGACCGCGAGACCGCACCGGTGGCCCAGATGCAGGCCCTGGGTGATGGGGTGAAGCGCATGCTGCGCGGCGCCCTGGATGCCTTCGCCCGCATGGACGTGGAAAGGGCGGTGCAGGTAGCTCAGGAGGATATCCAGGCCGATGCCCAGTATGAGCGCATCGTGCGCGGCCTGCTGAAGCTCATGCAGGAGGATTCCGATGCGGTGCCGCGGCTGATGGACATCGTCTGGTCGGCCCGCTCACTGGAGCGCATCGGTGACCGGTCGCGCAATATCTGCGAGTATGTGGTGTATCTGGTGCGTGGGCGTGATGTGCGCCACACCAGCTTCGAGCAGATGGCCCGCGAGGCCACGGGAGATCGCCACTGATGAGTTTGCCGGCCTATCTGGCGGGGGTGGATGCCGACCGGCTGCGATTGGCCGGCGACACGCGGGACTTGCGTGCGCAGCTGCGCCAGAGCCGCTGGGCGGAGCAGGTGTTCCGTGATGCGGGCATGGCGTTGTGCATCGGTATTCCGCCGGGTGCGAACCCGCTGGTGGAGCCCGCCGTGATCGAGCTGCTGGAGTGGCTGCGGGTGCAGGGTGTGGTGTTCGTCGAGGATTACACCGTGCCTTATGGGCCGGGGCAGATCATGAGGGCGCTGCTGGCCGACGGCGAGGTGGGGCCGTTTCAGAGCCTCATCATTCGCTCGGAGCAGGACTGGGAGCTGGAGGAGCACCGGGGCCCCCCGGGCCCCTGAAGCCTCATCCCCCTGTGGGAAGCTCGCCGTGGGGTTCATTCAACGTTTCCACGATATTAAAATTATGAAAATGAGAGACGCCGTACGCGCCCTGGGCGCCCTGTCCCAATGCTCACGCCTGAGCGTGTTCCGCCTGCTGGTGGCGACGGGGCCCGAGGGGCTGTGTGCCGGCGATATCGCCCGGCGCCTGGAGCTGGCACCGGCGACCCTGTCCTTCCATCTGAAGGAGCTCACCCATGCGGATCTGGTGACTTCCCGCCAGCAAGGCCGCTATGTGATCTACAGCCCGCGGCTGGACGTGATGAACGCGCTGCTGGGCTATCTGACCGAGAACTGCTGCGGGAACCGGCCGGCTCTGTGCCGGCCCGCCCCCTGCCCCGACGAGGAGCCCACCGCGTGAGCGAGAAGCTGAAGGTATTGTTTCTGTGCACCGGCAATGCCTGCCGCAGCCAGATCAGCGAGGGCTGGGCCCGCGCGCTGAAAAGCGACGTGCTGGAAGCCTGGTCCGCCGGTGTAGCACCCCACGGTGTGGATCCGCGGGCCGTGCGGGTAATGGCCGAGGCGGGGGTGGACCTCGCCGGTCACCATTCCAAGCACGTGGACGAGCTGCTGGCTATCCCGTTCGACTATGTGGTGACTGTGTGCGATGCGGCCGCGGAGAGCTGCCCCATCTTCCCCGGTCCAGCCCGACGGGTGCACCGCGGCTTTCAAGATCCGCCCCGTCTGGCCCGTGATGCCGCCACCGAGGAGGAGGCGCTGGGTCATTACCGCCGCGTGCGCGACGAGATCCGCGCCTACATTGAAACCCTGCCGGAGTCCCTTGGACAATCATGAGTGTGCCCGAATTGACCGATCCTGACGGCCTGCCCCAGTTGGAAGACGAGTATGTGGAAGCCGCCTTCCCGGGCGGCTTCGACCTGTGCGCCCAGCTCGATCATGCGCCGCGTATCCTGCTGCTGTACGGTTCGCTGCGCGAGCAATCCTATAGCCGTTATCTGGTGGAGGAGGCGGCGCGGCTGCTGCGCCGCTTCGGTGCCGAGACCCGTATCTTCGATCCCCGGGGGCTGCCGCTGCCGGATCCGTCGCAGAGCGAGCACCCCAAGGTGCGGGAGCTGCGCGAGCTCTCCCTGTGGTCGGAAGGGCAGGTGTGGTGCAGCCCGGAGCTGCATGGCGCCATGAGCGGCGTGTTGAAGAGCCAGATCGATTGGATACCACTCGCCCTGGGCAGCATACGCCCCACCCAGGGGCGCACCCTGGCGGTGATGCAGGTCAGTGGGGGCTCCCAGTCCTTCAATGCGGTCAACGGCATGCGGGTGCTGGGGCGCTGGATGCGCATGATCACCATCCCCAACCAGTCCTCCGTGCCCAAGGTCTGGCAGGAGTTCGATGAGCAGGGGCGGATGAAGCGCTCGGCGCTGTATGACCGGGTGGTGGATGTGATGGAGGAGTTGGTGAAGTTCACGGTGCTCACTCGGGAACACGCCGATTATCTGGTCAATCGCTACAGCGAGCGCCGGGAGCAGGGCGAGGCCGCCAGTGCGGCGGTGCGCGACATTCTGGCTCGGGCCAGCGACTAGGCGGGAGCAAGACGATGAGCAGCGATTCCAGCCAGGCCGTCCCCCAGGTCGACGATGCGCCGGATGTGAAAGCGGGCATGGGGCTCTTCGAGCGCTTCCTGACCCTGTGGGTGGCCTTGGCGATCATCGCCGGTATCGCCCTGGGGCAGTGGGCGCCGGAGGTGCCCGGGGCCCTCTCGCGCTTCGAGTATGCGCAGGTTTCCCTCCCGGTGGCGGTGCTGATCTGGGCGATGATCTTCCCGATGATGCTGCAGGTGGACTTCGCCGCCATCGCGCAGGTGCGTCGCCAGCCCAAGGGCTTGTTCATCACCACGGCGGTGAACTGGTTGATCAAGCCCTTCAGCATGTTTCTGATTGCCTGGCTATTTTTCTTCGTGCTGTTCGCGCCGCTGATTCCCGAAGCCCTGGCGCGAGAGTATCTGGCCGGGGCGATTCTGCTGGGCGCGGCGCCCTGCACGGCCATGGTCTTCGTCTGGAGCTATCTCACCCGGGGCGATGCGGGTTACACCCTGGTGCAGGTGGCGGTGAATGACCTGATCATGTTGTTCGCCTTCGCGCCCATCGTGGTGTTCCTGCTCGGGGTGAGCGATATAGCCGTGCCCTGGGATACGGTGGCTCTCTCGGTGCTGCTCTACATCGCCATCCCGCTGGGTGCGGGATATACCACGCGCGTGGTGTTGGTGGGCCGCCGGGGGCAGGCCTGGTTCGATCGGGTGTTCTTGCCACGCATCGGCAAGGTGACGCCGATTGGCCTGGTGCTCACCCTGGTTCTGTTGTTCGCCTTCCAGGGTGAGGTAATCCTGCGCAACCCGCTGCATATCGCCCTGATCGCGGTGCCGCTGATCGTGCAGACGGTGCTGATCTTCGCCCTGGCCTATGGTTGGGCGCGGGTGTGGAAGGTGCCGCACTGCATCGCTGCGCCGGCGGGGATGATCGGCGCGAGCAATTTCTTCGAGCTGGCCGTGGCCGCGGCGATCGCCCTGTTCGGGCTACAGTCCGGGGCGGCGCTGGCCACGGTGGTGGGGGTGTTGGTGGAAGTGCCGGTGATGCTGGCGCTGGTGCGGTATGCGAACCGCACGCGGGGGAAATTCCCGGCTTGATCCGGGTTGGGGTTACCGCGGAGGCGCCGAGTTAAAGGAATAACCACAGAGGCCTACTCGGCGCCTCTGCGGTTAAACGCTCTGCGCCGGCGCCACCAGCATTTCCAGCAACGCCTTCTGGGCGTGCAGGCGGTTCTCCGCCTCGTCCCAGACCACGCTCTGGGGGCCGTCGATCACCCCGGCGCTGACTTCCTCGCCCCGGTGGGCGGGCAGGCAGTGCATGAAAAGCGCATCCTCGGCGGCGAGGCGCATCAGCGTCTCGTCCACGCAGTAATCGGCGAAGGCCTGCACTCGTTTCGCCTGCTCCTCTTCCTGGCCCATGCTGGCCCAGACATCGGTGACCACCAGATCGGTGCCGGTGACCGCCTCGCGGGGGTCCTGGTGCAGGCTGACCCGTTCGCCGCCCTCGGCGAGCAGCTCCGCCGGCGGCTCGTAACCCCCTGGGCAGGCGATGCGCAGCTGGAAGTCGAAGCAGCGGGCGGCGCGGATGTAGGAATTGCACATATTGTTGCCATCGCCCACCCAGGCCACGGTGCGCCCGGCGATGTCGCCGCGGTGCTCGAACCAGGTCTGCATGTCGGCCAGCAGCTGGCAGGGGTGGAACAGATCGCTCAGGCCGTTGATCACCGGCACCCGGGCGACGGCGGCGAAGCGCTCCAGGGTCTCGTGGCCGAAGGTGCGGATCATCACCGCATCGACCATGCCCGAGAGCACGCGGCTGGTGTCCTCGATGGGTTCGCCGCGGCCCAGCTGGCTGTCCCGGGGCGAGAGGAAGATCGCGTGCCCCCCCAGCTGCGCCATGCCCGCCTCGAAGGAAACCCGGGTGCGGGTGGAGGATTTCTCGAAGATCATCCCCAGCACGCGGTTGCGCAGCGGCTCGTGCAGCTCGCCGCGGTGCTGCATCGCCTTGAGTTCGGCGGCACGGCGGATCAGGGCGAGCAATTCCTCGCGGGTGAAGTCGGTCAGGCTCAGAAAATGGCGCACGGGCATGAGTGCTTACCTCAGGCGTTATTCGCCGCAAATTCGTTGATCAACTCGATGAGTCGGTCGGCCAGCTCATCGGCCTCGGCATCGCTCATCACCAGCGGCGGCAGCAGGCGCACCACGGATTCCGCGGTGACGTTGATCAGCAGGCCGCGATCCAGTGCCCGCCGCACCAGCTCGGTACAGGGGCGATCCAGCACCAGACCGAGCATGAGGCCGCGGCCACGGATTTCGCGCAGGATGGGGCGGCCGGCCAGGGCCGCCTCAAAGCGCTCCCGCAGCCCCGCGCCCAGGCTGGCGGCACGCTGCACCAGGGCCTTGTCACTGATGGTCTCCAGGGTGGCCAGCGCCGCACGGCAGGCCAGCGGATTCCCGCCGAAGGTGGAGCCGTGGCTGCCGGGGCCGAAGGTCTCGGCGGCGCTGCCCCGTGCCAGGCACGCCCCCACGGGCACGCCGCTGCCCAGGCCCTTGGCCAGGGTCAGGACATCGGGCTGCGCCGTCTCATGCTGGAAGCCGAACCACTCGCCGGTGCGGGCGATGCCGGTCTGCACTTCATCGAACATCAGCAGCCAGCCGCGTCGGTCGCACAGCGCGCGCAGGCCGGCAAGATAGCCTTCCCGAGCCGGGGTCACGCCGCCTTCGCCCTGCACGGGCTCCACCAGCACGGCGCAGATGTTCGGATCGGCATCACCGGCGGCCTCCACGGCCTGCAGGTCGTTGTAGGGCACTTGGGTGAAGCCGGGCATGTGCGGGCCGAAGCCTTCACGGGCCTTGGTGTTGCCGGTGGCGCTCAGGGTGCCCAGGGTGCGGCCATGGAAGCTGCGCTCGGTGGTGAGGATCACCGGGCTCTGGTTGCCGCGCTGATGGGCGTGCAGGCGGGCGATCTTGATCGCCGCCTCGTTGGCTTCGGCGCCGGAGTTGCAGAAGAAGGCGCGCTCCATGCCCGCGAGCCCGCACAGGCGCTCCGCCAGCTGTTCCTGCAGCGGGACGCGGTACAGATTGGAGGTGTGCAGCAACTGCCCCACCTGGTCCTGCAGCGCGGCCACCAGGCGCGGGTGGCTATGGCCCAGACCGCTCACGGCGATGCCGCTGAGCCCGTCCAGATAACGCTTGCCGTCGGCGTCCCACAACCAGCAGCCCTCGCCCCGCACGAAGGCGACGGGCAGGCGGGCGTAGGTGGGCATCAGGTAATCGCTCATGACTTCTTCCGGCCCTTAAAACAAGAAAGGCAGCGCCCTTGGGGGCCTGCCCGAGAAAGAACCGTAAATTATAGTGTTGGGGGGGTGGGGGGACAAGCGGGGCGTGTGGTGTTGGGTCTTTTCCGAGAATCCCTGCGTCCTCTGCGCCTCTGCGATAAACACCACCATCACCCGGTGCCGGCACAAAAAACGGGCCCGAAGGCCCGTTCCGTGCAAGAGGCGGCGGAGCCGCTTACTTGTCGTAGTTCTGCTGGGCGAAGTCCCAGTTGACCAGGTTCCAGAAGCTCTCCAGGTACTTCGGCCGCGCGTTGCGGTAATCGATGTAGTAGGCGTGCTCCCAGACGTCGCAGGTGAACAGCGGCACCACGGAGTCGTCGGTCAGCGGGGTGTCGGCGTTGCTGGTCTGACGGATTTCCACGGAACCGTCGGACTTGTTTTTCACCAACCAGCCCCAGCCGGAACCGAAGTTGCCGGCGCTCTTCTCGTTGAACTGCTTCTTGAATTCCTCGAAGGAGCCGAAGGCCTTGTCGATGGCCGCCGCCAGGGAGCCGCTGGGCTGGCCGCCGCCGTTGGGGCTCATGCTGTGCCAGTAGAAGGTGTGGTTCCAGATCTGGGCGGCCTGGTTGAACAGCACGCCGGAAGCCTTCTTGATCAGCTCTTCCAGCGGCAGATCGGCATGCTCGGTGCCTTCGATCAGGCTGTTGGTCTTGTCCACATAGGCCTGGTGGTGCTTGCCGTAATGGTATTCCAGGGTTTCCTGGGAGACGTGCGGCTCCAGGGCGTTCATGGCATAGGGAAGCTGGGGAAGTTCGTGTTTCATGCGTAGCTCCTTCAAGTGGACCGTCCGTGTACAAAAACCTGTTGTGCCCGCTGGCGTCTCTCCCGCGCCCGGGGCATGTTCCGAAACCGGTTGATTTGGCCCGGCACGGGCCTGTGCGGTCATCCCAAGGAGTCTAGAGGCGCCCCTGTGCGGATGCAACCGAGCCCCAGGCGCCGGCTTTGATAGAATGTGGCCATGAACCCGGTGGAACTAGGTATTTTCTCCTCCCGCCTCGGTGCGGTGTGTGACGAGATGGGCGCGGTGCTTCAGCGCAGCGCCTTCTCGCCCAATATCCGCGATCGGCTGGATTTTTCCTGCGCGGTGTTCGACGCGGAAGGCGCGCTGGCTGCCCAGGCGGCGCACATTCCCGTGCACCTGGGCAGCATGGCCTATGCCATGGGCGATCTGGTGCAGGCAATGGACTGGCGGCCCGGGGACATGGTGGTGCTCAATGACCCCTACCTGGGCGGCACGCATCTGCCGGACGTGACCCTGGTGGCGCCGGTGTTCATCGAAGAGCAGCTGCTCGGCTTCGTCGCCAACCGCGCCCACCATGCCGATATTGGCGCCATTACTCCCGGCTCCATGCCCCTGTCCTCGCGGCTGGAAGAGGAGGGCGTGGTAATTCCGCCCAGCTATCTGTATCGCGCCGGCGAGCTCTGCGAGGAGCTGCTGGCGCGGATCGCCGGCGCCACGCGCAATGCGCGCCAGACTCGGGGGGATTTCTCGGCCCAGGCCAGCTCCGCGCGCACCGGGGTGGGGCGCCTGCAGGCGCTGGTGCGCGCACTGGGGGTGGAGGCGTATCTGCGCGGGCTGACGGCGCTCAATGATTACGCCGAGCGGCTGGTGCGCGCGGCGTTGGCGGAACTGCCCGCGGGCGAGTTTCGCTATACCGACTATCTGGACGACGATGGCCAGGGCAACGTGGACCTGCCGGTGAGCGTGACTGTCCGGGTGGGCGCCGAGGGCATTCGCGTGGATTTCACCGGCACCGCGCCGCAGACGTCGGGCAATATCAACTGCCCGGTATCCGTGGCCGCGGCGGCCGTGTACTACGTCTTCCGTTGCCTGATGCCGCCCCAGACGCCGGCCTGTGCGGGCGCCTTCCGCCCGGTAAGCCTGAGCGTGCCGGACGGCTGCCTGCTCAACGCCCGTCGCCCCGCGGCGGTGGCCGCGGGCAATGTGGAGACCTCCACCCGAGTGGTGGACGCCCTGATGGGCGCGCTGGCCCAGGCGCTGCCGGAGCGTTTGGCGGGCGCCAGCCACGGCAGCATGAACAATCTGGCCATGGGTGCGCCGGAAGGCGAGCCAGCCTGGGATTACTACGAGACTCTGGGCGGCGGCATGGGGGCCGGGGAGCGCGGCGGTGGGCTGGATGCGGTGCAGACCCACATGACCAACACCCTGAACACCCCGGTGGAGGCGTTGGAGATGGCGTATCCGCTGCGGGTCCGCCACTATGGTGTGCGGCGAGGTTCCGGTGGCGCGGGGCGGCGCGCCGGAGGTTGCGGCCTGGTCCGGGAGTACGAGTTTCTCGCCCCCGCGGTGGTGACGCTGCTCACAGAGCGGCGCCGGCATCGCCCCTGGGGCCTTGCCGGCGGAGAGCCGGGGGCGGCGGGGCGGAATTTGCTCAACGGCGAGACGCTGCCACCGAAGGCCACCGTGCGAGTGGCGTCGGGGGACCGGCTAAGGGTGGAGACGCCCGGGGGCGGGGGCTGGGGGAACCCTGAGCCGTTCGTCAGGTCAGAACAGGAGATCGGGCGATAATCCTGTTGTCGTCATGTTTTTAACCGCCCGGCGCGGGGTCTACAATGGCGCCGCGCGTGGCGATGCCACTTCCAGAAGATTTCAACGAGGTGATCCGGATGAGCGACGTACAGGCTCGCATCAAGCAGCAGGTGGGCGAGAACCCCATCATTCTCTACATGAAGGGCACCCCGCAGTTCCCCCAGTGCGGTTTTTCCATGCGTGCCTCCCAGGCACTGGCCGCCTGCGGCCGGGAATTCGCCTATGTGAACGTGCTTGAAGACCCGGAGGTGCGCGAGGGCATCAAGGTCTTCGGTGACTGGCCCACCATTCCGCAGCTCTACATCAATGGCGAGTTGGTGGGTGGCTGCGACATCATCCTGGAAATGTACGAAAGCGGCGATTTGGCGAAGGCCGTGGAAGCTATCGAGGCCTGAGCCCGCGGGCTGTCCGAAGAAGAAACCCGGCGCTTGCGCCGGGTTTCTTGCATCTGGGGACTATTCCCCGGGGAAACCGAAGGCCGCGTCCCAGCGGTTGACGATGTTGCAGAACAGGTCCGCGGTCTTCTCGGCGTCGTAGATCGCCGAGTGGGCTTCGCGGCTGTTCCAGCCTTCGCCGGAGGCCTCCACCGCGCGGCGCAGCACGGTCTGCCCGTAGGCCAGCCCGCCCAGGGTGGCGGTGTCGAAGCAGCTGAACGGGTGGAAGGGGTTGCGCTTGAAGTTGGTGCGCTCCACTGCGGCGTTGAGAAAGCCCATGTCGAAAAAGGCGTTGTGCCCCACCAGAATGGCCCGCTTGCAGCCGGTCAGGCCCAGCTCCTCGCGAATGGGGCGGAATATCTTGCGCAGCGCCTCCTTTTCCGGGATGGCCATGCGCAACGGGTGGTCCGGGTCTATGCCGTTGAACTCCAGCGATTTGGGGTCCAGGTTGGCACCTTCGAAGGCTTCCACATGGGTGGAGTAGGTGGCCGCCGGGTAGATCCGGTCCTGGCGGTCCATGCGCAGCACCACCGCGGCGATCTGCAGCATGGCGTCGGTGGCGGCGTTCAGCCCGCCGGTCTCGATATCCACCACTACGGGCAGGTAGCCGCGAAAGCGCTTGGAGATACGGGTGTTGACGTCGGCGAGCGGGTTCTCGGCGGTAAATTCCTCGGACACGTAGGATCCTTGTAGTCGGCGCCGGGCGGTGCCGCCCGGCTGAGTGTTAGTCGGCCAGCTGCCAGGCAAGCTGGCCGCCGGCGCGCAGGGGCACCAGCTGTTCCTCGCCGAAGCGGTAGTGTTCCGGCACCGTCCACGGCTGGCGACGCAGGGTGACCGTGCCCTGGTTGCGGGGCAGACGGTAGAAATCGGGACCGTGGTGGCTGGCGAAGCCTTCCAGCTTGTCCAGCGCGCCGGCCTGCTCGAAGGCTTCGGCGTAGAGTTCCAACGCGGCGTGAGCGGAGTAGCAGCCGGCGCAGCCGCAGTCGGATTCCTTGGCGTGGCGCGGGTGGGGCGCGGAATCCGTGCCCAGGAAGAACTTCGGGTTGCCGGAAGTGGCTGCCGCCAGCAGAGCCTTGCGGTCCGTCTCGCGTTTCAGGATGGGCAGGCAGTAATGGTGCGGCTGCACCCCACCCACCAGCAGGTCGTTGCGGTTGAGCAGCAGATGCTGGGGCGTGATGGTCGCGCCCACCGTGTCGGGGGCCTGCTGCACGAACTCCGCGGCCGCGGCGGTGGTGATGTGCTCGAAGACCACCCGCAGTTCGGGTATGCGTTCGATCAGCGGCGCCAGGCGCTGGCCGATGAACACGGTTTCCCGGTCGAAGATATCCACTCCGGGGTCGGTGACCTCGGCGTGCACCAGCAGGGGCAGGCCGCAGTCGGCCATGGCGCGCAGGGCGCTCTCGCAATGGGCCAGCTCAGTGACGCCGGCGTCGGAGTTGGTGGTCGCGCCCGCCGGGTAGAGTTTGATGCCGTAGACATGGCCGCTGGCCCGAGCGCGCGCGATCTCCGCCGGCGTGGTGTTATCGGTGAGATAGAGCGTCATCAGCGGCTGGAAGTCGCTGCCGGCGGGCAGGGCGGCGAGGATGCGCTCGCGATAGGCCAGGGCCTGCTCGGTGCTGGTCACCGGCGGCCTGAGGTTGGGCATCACGATGGCGCGGGCGAACTGGCGCGCGGTATGGGGCGCGACCGCCTGCAGGGCCTCGCCGTCGCGCAGGTGCAGATGCCAGTCGTCGGGGCGCGTGAGGGTCAGCTCGTCCACGGGCACGTACCTTCTCCATCCAGCGATGTGTCGATGCGGGGCGCGGATTATAACAGTGTCAGAGGTTTGCGTCCGCCAAGCTCGTCGCGGCTCGCGCCCAGGCGCCGGACGCCTTGATTTATGCTCGGGCAGCGGTGATCATGGCCCCTTCTTAGGCCGCGTTCTTGCTGGCTTCGCGGCGATTCTCACACTCTGACTCAAGGCGCACATGAGCGACATCAAGAAGGTTGTTTTGGCGTATTCCGGGGGGCTGGACACCTCGGTCATTCTCAAGTGGCTGGAAGATACCTATGGCTGCGAGGTGGTGACGTTCACCGCCGACCTGGGCCAGGGCGAGGAGCTCGAGCCGGCGCGCGCCAAGGCCGAAGCCTTCGGCATCAAGGACATCTACATCGATGACCTGCGCGAGGAGTTCGTGCGGGACTACGTCTTCCCCATGTTCCGCGCCAACGCCATCTACGAGGGCGAGTACCTGCTGGGCACCTCCATCGCCCGGCCGCTGATCGCCAAGCGCCAGATCGAGATCGCCCGCGAGACCGGCGCCGACGCCGTCTGCCATGGGGCCACCGGCAAGGGCAACGACCAGGTGCGCTTCGAGCTCGGCTACTACGGCCTGGAGCCGGGCATCAAGGTCATCGCCCCGTGGCGCGAGTGGGATTTGAACTCCCGGGAGAAGCTGCTGGCCTACGCCGAGCAGCACGGCATCTCCATCGAGGGCAAGCAGGAGGGCGGCTCGCCCTACTCCATGGACGCCAATCTGCTGCACATCTCCTACGAGGGCGGTGTGCTGGAAGATCCCTGGACGCCCAGCGAGGAGTCCATGTGGCGCTGGAGCGTGTCGCCGGAACAGGCGCCGGATCAGCCCACCGAGATCGAGATCGAGTTCGAGCAAGGCGACCCGGTGGCCATCGAC
The DNA here is from genome assembly GCF_009295635.1 of Alkalilimnicola sp. S0819. Taxonomy (NCBI): domain Bacteria; kingdom Pseudomonadati; phylum Pseudomonadota; class Gammaproteobacteria; order Chromatiales; family Ectothiorhodospiraceae; genus Alkalilimnicola; species Alkalilimnicola sp. S0819. The sequence goes on from NZ_WHIW01000011.1 coordinate 71,601, forward strand.
GGCGAGCGTCTGAGCCCCGCCACACTGCTCGAGCGGCTGAACAAGCTGGGCGGCGACAACGGCATAGGCCGCATCGACATCGTCGAGAACCGCTACGTGGGCATGAAGTCCCGCGGCTGCTACGAAACCCCCGGCGGTACCATCCTGCTGCGCGCGCATCGGGCCATCGAGTCCATCACCCTGGACCGGGAGTCCGCGCATCTGAAGGACTCGATCATGCCGAAGTACGCGGAAATGATCTATAACGGTTATTGGTGGAGCCCGGAGCGTGAAGCCATGCAGGCCCTGATCGACGCCACCCAGAAGACCGTCAACGGCGTGGTGCGTCTGAAGCTTTACAAGGGCAACGTGGACGTGGTGGGCCGCAAGTCCGAGCGCAACAGCTTGTTCGACACCCGTATCGCCACCTTCGAGGATGATGCCGGCGCCTACGACCAGAAGGACGCCGAAGGCTTCATCCGGCTGAACGCATTGAGACTGAAGCTGGCGGCTGCCAAGCGGGGCGGCTGAGCCTTTTGAGCCGCCGGGCAACGCCTCGGCGGCGGCCGCGACCGGCCAGGGGAGGAGCCGCCCGCAGAGGCGGCGAAGAGCCCGGTCGCAGGCTTGAACACAATGATTACAACTATAAGCAAATGAGCAAACCGAGTGCCGCACCCTCCTGGGTGAGTGAAATCTCAAGCGAGAACCGCTTTCGCTCGGCGTCCCCGGCCTTGCGGGAGCGTGTGCTGGACGAGCAGGTTCGCAGCCTGTACGCAGTGACGCGCTATGCCTTCCGCACCAGCCTGGTGTTCGCGGTGCTGGTGTACTTCTATTTCCTCGGGCGGGTGCCCACGCTCTGGCTCAGCATCTGGCTGGCCAGCGTGGGGCTGATTGCCGTGGCCCGCTTCCTCGCCTCCCGCCGCTTCTTCGACGAGCCCGGCGCCGAGGCCCGCCGGGCCTGGGTGCGACTGGCTTGTGTGAGCATGACGGCCCAGGCCTGCAGCTGGCTGATGGTGCTGTTGTTCGTGGAGCAGACCGGTGCCGCCGCGGACGCCTCCATGGCGGTGTTCCTGCTCTGCGCACTGGCCTTCGGTGGCTTCGCGGTACTGGGCTTCTATTTGCCGGCGTATCTGAGCTTCGCCGCGCCCATCTTCCTGGGGTTGTGGGTGTGGTTTGGCTGGACGTCCATCAGCGCCGACTGGTTCTGGCTGATGGCGGTGGTGGCCTTCGGCTCGCTGGCCATTATCGGCTCCGCGGTGGGCTACACCCGAATACTGCGCGGCACCCTGCTGCTGGGGTATCAGCATGAAGACCTGATCCGCCGTCTTACGGAGGAAAAGGAGCGGGTGCAGGTGACCCTGCGCTCCATTGGCGATGCGGTGCTGACCACCGATGTCCAGGGCCGTGTTACCTACGTCAACCCGGTGGCCGAACGCCTGACCGGTTGGCGCAACGAGGAAGCCTGGGGCAAGCAGCTCGAAGAGGTGCTGCATCTGATTCACGACGGTGGCGGCGAGCGTATCACCGATGTGGTGTCCCGCTGTCTGGAGCGCGAAGGGCTGTTGGTGCTGGAGGATGAAATCTCGCTGGAGGATCGTCGCGGTGAGCGCGAATCCACGGTGGAGGTTACGGCTTCGCCGATCCGCGGTTACGACCGGCAGATCATGGGTGTCGTGGTGGTCGCACACGATGTCACTGAATTGCGGGGCATGGCGCGCGTGATGAACTACCAGGCGCAGCACGACCCGCTGACCGGGCTGTTGAATCGGCGGGAATTCGAGGCGAGCCTGTGGCATGCGCTGGAGAGCGCGCGCCGGGAAAAGCTGCAGCATGCGGTCTGCTACCTGGACCTGGATCAGTTCAAGCTGGTCAACGACACCTGTGGTCACAGTGCTGGCGACGAATTGATCAAGCAGGTGGGCGTGCTGTTGCATCGGCGCGTGAGTGAAAGCGACACCCTGGCGCGTTTGGGCGGCGACGAGTTCGGCCTGTTGCTGCACGATTGCGGACTGGAGCGGGCGCGGGTTGTCGCCGAGGAATTCTGCGAAATGATGCGGAGCTTCCGCTTCGACTGGCAGGGCAAGCTGTTCAATATCAACGTCAGCATTGGTGTGGTGCTGGTAGACGGGACCAGCAGCCCCAGCGACCTGTTGGCGGCGGCGGATGCGGCCTGCTACGTGGCCAAGGATCAAGGGCGCAGCCGGGTGCATGTGGTCCTGCCCCACGACCGGGAGCTGGCGCATCGCCATGGCGAGATGCAGTGGGTGAGCCGGATTCAGCAGGCGTTGGACGAGGGTCGGTTCGTCCTGCGCTACCAGCGGATCGTACCGCTGCGGGCCGGCGAGAATATGGTGGAGATGTTGGTCTCCATGATCGGGCCGCATCAGGAGCTGGTCCCGCCGGGCTCTTTCCTGCCGGCCGCCGAGCGCTTCAACCTCGTAACGGAGATCGACCGTCGGGTAGTGCGCATGGTGCTGGAGCGATTGGCCGCGGCGGATACCGTGTTGGCCGAGATGGATGTGATAACCATCAACCTCTCCGGCCAATCCGTCAACGATGAAAGCTTCCTGGACTACGTGCTGGCGACGCTGGACGATACCGGCGCCGACCCGCAGCGAATCTGCTTCGAGATCACCGAGACCGCTGTCATTGCCCACATGGAGCGGGCCGAGCGCTTCATTCAGGCTCTGCGCGAGCGCGGTTGCCGTTTCGCCCTGGACGACTTCGGCAGCGGGATCAGCTCATTCGGCTATCTGCGAGCGCTGTCGGTGGACTACCTCAAGATCGACGGGATGTTCGTGAAGAACATGGTCAACGAACCGGTGGACCGCTCCATGGTGGAGGCTATTCATCAGGTGGGTCATGTCATGGGTATCGAGACCATCGCTGAATTCGTGGAGGATGAGGAAACCCGCCAGATGCTGGAGGACCTGGGGGTGAACTATGGCCAAGGCTTTGGCCTGCACCGGCCGGAATTCCTCGACAAGGATGTGTACGGCCGCATCGCGGCGCCCCAGCCTACCGCTTGACACGCGCGGACCGCAGTTCAGCGATCAGCGCGTTTCCAGGCCTTTCAAAGCTCGCATATAAGCCGCCTCGTCCGGCGGCATGGCCATCTGCTGGGATTGCCACAGCACCTCGCCCAGGCACTCCATCATGGCGTGTTCCGCTTCCATCACGCCGCCGTAGGCGCGGCACAGGCGCCGGTGCAGGGCGCGAATGCCCTGCGGGCGGTTACTGGCCACCTGTTCCCGAATGGCGATGTGCATGCCCATGTGCATGAATGGGTTGGCCTCGCCCAGCTCGGGCAGGAACTCCCGGCCCAGGCTGCGCTCCTCGTGCTCCAGCAAGGCATGGTACTCCGGGTGCTCCATCACCACGTCCGCCACCAGCTGCTCGATGGCCTCCATGGGCAGGCCCTCCCGGGCCTTTCGCCAACTCTCCAGATAGACGCGGCGGATCTGGTCACGGTCCTGGCTGTAGAACATGGGGTCTCCCTGTGGCCGGTTGGCAAAGACTTTCGGGGCATTGTCTCACGCAAGCCCCTTGCCCTGCAGGCGCGCGGCGCTTCGTCTACGCCGTCTTCTCCTTGAACTCGCACAGGTCGTAGATGACGCAGGCCGCACAGCGGGGCTTGCGGGCCACGCAGACGTAGCGGCCGTGGAGGATCAGCCAGTGATGGGCGTCCTTCAGGTACTCCCTGGGGATCCACCGCACCAGCTTGTCCTCCACCTCCCGCACGGTCTTCCCGCGGGCGAGGCCGGTGCGGTTGGCGACGCGGAAGATATGGGTGTCCACCGCCATGGTGGGCTGACCGAAGGCGGTGTTGAGCACCACGTTGGCGGTCTTGCGGCCCACGCCCGGCAGCGCTTCCAGCGCCGTGCGGGTGGAGGGCACCTCGCCGTCGTGGCGCTGCAGCAACAGCCGGCAGAGCTGCATGATGTTCTCCGCCTTGGTGTTGTAGAGCCCTATGGTCTTGATGTGCGCCTTCAGCCCCTCCAGGCCCAGCTCCAGGATCGCCCGAGGGGTGTTGGCCACGGCGAAAAGCCGGGCGGTGGCCTTGTTCACGCCCCGGTCGGTGGCCTGGGCCGAGAGCACCACGGCGATCAAAAGCTCGAAGGCATTGCTGTATTCCAGCTCGGTGGTGGGCTCCGGGTTCTCCGCCCGGAGCCGAGCGAAGATGGCGGCGCGCTTTTCGCGGTTCATGCCTGGCCGGGGGCGGCCTCGGGGCCCGCCTCGGGTTCCGCCGCCGGAGCGCGGGCGGCTCGGGCCGCCAGGCGCTTGTCGATGCTGTTCTTCAGCGCCAGCAGCAGCCCCAGACCGATGAACGCGCCGGGGGGCAATACGGCCAGCAGAAAGCCGCGGTAATCGTCCAGCACCGTGAGGGTCAGGCCCCGGCCCCATTCGCCGAGCATCAGGTGCGCCTGGGCAAGTAGCGTGCCCTGGCCCAGCAGTTCCCGCAGCGCCCCCAGCACCACCAGCAGCAGAGCGAAGCCCAGCCCCATCATGAAGCCGTCCAGCGCCGCGGCCAGCGGCTTGTTGCGCGAAGCGAAGGCCTCGGCGCGGCCGAGGATGCTGCAGTTGGTGACGATCAGCGGAATGAAGATGCCGAGAATCAGGTACAGCTGATGGAACCAGGCGTTCATGGCCAGTTCGATGGCGGTGACGATGCTGGCGATGATCAGCACGAACACGGGAATGCGTACTTCCGGGCGCACGATATTGCGGATCAGGGAGACGGCGAGGTTGGAGGCCACCAGCGTGAGCAGGGTGGCCAGCCCCAGGGCCAGCCCGTTGACCACGGTGGCGCTCACCGCCAGCAGCGGGCACAGGCCCAGCAGCTGTACCAGGCCCACGTTGTTGTTCCACAGGCCGTCGCGAACGATCTGGCCATAGGCGTTAGCGGACATCGGCGCCTCCTCGTTCGTTGGCAGGGTTGGCCAGTTCCGGCCGCGGGTCCGGCGCCCGCTCGGCGGGCGCGGCGTAGATCGCCTCACGGTGGGCGGCATGGTACTCCAGCGTGCGCTTCACTGCCGCGACCACCGCGCGGGGCGTGATGGTGGCACCGGTGAACTGGTCGAAGGCACCGCCGTCCTTTCGAACCTTCCACGCCTGCGCCGGCGGGTCACCCAGGCGCTTGCCCTGGAAACCGTGTATCCAGTCGGACTTCTCGGACTCCACGGCATCGCCCAAGCCGGGTGTCTCGGCATGGCCAACCACGCGCACGCCGGCCAGTTCGCCGCTGCGATACACTCCCACCAGCAGGCGTATGGGGCCACTGTAGCCGTTCGGCGCCACCACGGTGAAGATGGCCGCCACTGGCTGGCCCCGCCGACGAGCCCGGTAGACGGTCTGGGGCGGCTGGCCCCCGAGGATCGGCGCGTCCAGCGCCAGGGTGTCGTCCACCAGCTCGTTGTCGTACGCCGCCGCGGGGAGGATCTGGTTCAGGCGGTCGAGCAGGGTCTGGCGCTGGTTCTCGGCGATGCGATCGGCGGTCTGGTACTGGGTCCAGGCCACCAGCCCGGTGCCGGCCACGGCGAAGCCGGCGAGCAGCGCCGCCGCGATGAGCATTTGACGTCCCAGACTCATCTCAGTGCCCATAGACGCGCGGTTTGTTGTAATAGTCGATCAAGGGGGCGGCCATATTCATCAGCAGCACGCCGAAGGCGATGCCGTCGGGATAGCCGCCCCAGCTGCGGATGATGAAGATCAGCGCGCCGATGCCCGCGCCGTAGATCAGCCGGCCGCGCGGCGTGGTGGCCGCGGACACCGGGTCGGTGGCGATGAAGAAGGCGCCGAGCATGATACCGCCGCTGAGCACATGAAACAGCACCCCGGGCTGGGTGTCCGGGGCCAGCGCCCAACCCAGCGCCGCCAGTGCGCCGAGGCTGCCCAGCATGCCGGTGGGGATCTGCCAAGCGATCACTTTCTTGTAGACCAGCCACAGGCCGCCGGCGAGAAAGGCGAGGTTGATCCACAACCAGCCGACACCGCCGAGTACGCCGAACACCGCATCCTGCTTGATGGCGCCCAGGGGCCGCTCCAGCCCCAGCTCGATGCCCACATGATCCAGCGGTGTGGCCATGCTCAGCGCATCCAGCGACCGCCCGGTGGCAGTGATGCCGCCGCCGAACACGCCGCGCCAGATTTCGGCCAAGCCCAGCGGCTCGGCCAGCAGCGGGGCGGGGGCGGGCCAGAGGGTCATCTCCCGGGGGAAGGAGATCAGCAGGATGACATAACCCACCATGGCGGGGTTGAAGGGGTTGTAGCCCAGCCCGCCGTAGAGGTGCTTGCCCAGCACGATGGCGAACAGGGTGCCCAGCACCGTGAGCCACCAGGGGGCCAGCGGCGGCAGGGCCAGGGCGAGCAGCGCGGCGGTGACCAGTGCGCTGTAATCGCCCAGGAAAAGGCCCACGGGGCGGCGGCGCAGCACCAGCATCAGCGCCTCGCCGGCCACCGCGGCGATGATCGCCAGCAGCAGGTTGAGCAGCACCCCGTAGCCGAAGAACAGCGCCATCAAGGCCGTGCCAGGGAGCAGGGCGTAGAGCACACGACGCATCATCAGCGGCACACTGTTGATGGGTGGCAGATGGGGCGAGCTGACGCTGAAAAAGCGCATCAATCCGATTCCTCGTTACTGGCCTCGGCGCTGGCGCGAGCCTTGGCGGCTTTCTTTTCCTCGGCGCGCTTCAGCGCGGCCTGAATGGCGGCCTGCTTGTCGACGGCGGGCTTTTCACCGCCCGCGCCCTCGGCCTTGGCCTCCTGGGCGCGGCGCAGGGCCTCCTTCTTCTTGCGCCGTTTCTCGGCCTGCTCCTGTTTTTCGCGCTCCAGACGCTCCAGGCGGAACTCGTAGCGATCCCGGGCCAGGTCCGCCTTCTTGCGCTCCCGTTCCTGCTCGGCGATCTCGGACTTGGCGTAGCGAAAGTACTGTACCAGCGGGATCTGACTGGGGCAGACGTAGGCGCAGGCACCACACTCGATGCAGTCGAACAGCTCGTGTTCCTGGGTCTTGTCGAAGTCCCCGGCTCGGGCATGCCAGTAGAGTTGCTGCGGCAGCAGGCTGACCGGGCAGGCATCGGCGCAGGCGCCGCAGCGGATGCAGGGCAGGGCCTCGGCGGGGCGGGGAAACTCCGCCCCGCTGCCGGCCAGCACGCAGTTGGTGGCCTTGATCACCGGCACGAGGTCGTCCTGTACCGCAAACCCCATCATGGGCCCGCCCATGAGCAGCCGGTCCACCTCCGGCGTGTAGCCGCCGCAGTACTCGATCAGGGCACTGAACGGAGTCCCGATGCGTACTTCCAGATTGGCCGGCGCGGCTACCCCGGCACCGGTCACGGTGAGCACCCGGGAGATCAGCGGTCGGCCCTCGACGACGGCCTGGTACACCGCCGCCGCGGTGCCCACGTTGTGGCACACCACGCCGATCTGCAGGGGCAGACCGCCGGAGGGGACTTCACGACCGGTGAGCACCTGGATGAGTTGTTTCTCGCCGCCGGCGGGGTAGCGGGTGGGCACGGCGGCCACGGCGACGTCCCGCTCGCCCGCCGCGCTCAGTGCCTCGCGCAGGGCGGCGATGGCTTCGGGCTTGTTGTCCTCCACGCCGATGGTGCAACGGCGTGCCTGCAGCGCATGACGGATGATGCGCAGCCCACCGACGATCTGCTCGGCCCGCTCGCGCATCAGGCGGTCATCGCAGCTGATGTAGGGTTCGCACTCGGCGCCATTGAGGATCAGATCCTCCACCACGGCGCCGGGGCCGGGGTTGAGTTTCACCGAGCTGGGAAAGGCAGCGCCGCCCAGGCCCACGATGCCGGCCTCGCGCACTCGTTGGCGCAGTTCCGCCGGATCGCGCTGTTCCCAATCACTGATCGGGGCGGGCAGCTCGGCCCAGCGGTCCTCGCCATCGGTGCGGATCACCACACAGGGGGCGCTGAGCCCCGAAGGGTGAGGCACCGGGCGTGATTCGATGGCGGTGACGGTGCCCGAGCTGGGGGCGTGAACGGCCGCGCTGACGTAGCCGTCCGGGCGGGCCAGCATCTGGCCCTTGCCCACGGTATCGCCTACCTTCACCAGCACTTCGGGGACGGCGCCGATGTGCTGGCCCAGCGGCACGGTCAGCTCGGCGGGCACGGGGGCGGGGCGTATCGTCGTGGTGTTGGACAGCTTCTTGCGCCCCGCCAGCCTCAGGCCGCCGGGGAAGCGGAACAGCTTGTTCATTGCCCGGCCCCCTGCTTCGGCTCGGGCAGGGGCCACTTCCAGCTATCGATGTCCTCTTTCACCGGCACCATGTAGATGCAGTCCACCGGGCAGGGGTCCACGCACAGCTCACAGCCCGTGCATTCATCCTTGATGACCGTGTGCATCTGCTTCGCCGCGCCCAGGATCGCGTCCACCGGGCAGGCCTGGATGCAGCGGGTGCAGCCGATGCACACCTCCTCGTCCACCCAGGCTACGGTGGGCACGGGTTTCTCTTCGCCGTTCTCGGGATTGAGCGGCTTGGGTTCCACGCCCATCAGATCCGCCAACGCTTCCACGCCGGCCTCGCCGCCGGGTGGGCACTGATTGATATCAGCCTCTCCGCTGGCGATAGCCTCGGCATAGGGCCGGCAGCCAGGGAAGCCGCATTGGCCGCACTGGGTCTGGGGCAGGATGGCGTCGATCTTGTCGACGATGGGTTCGCCCTCGACCTTGAAGCGCACGGCCGCGAAGCCGAGCAACAGCCCGAACACCACCGCCAGCGCACTCAATGCCAGGATCGCTTCCAGCAAAACTACAGCCTCCGTGGCGCCGTCGGCGCCTACAGGGTGACCAAACCCGAAAAGCCCATGAACGCCAGGGACATCAGGCCCGCCGTGATCAGGCCGATGGACGCGCCTTGGAAGGGGCCGGGCACGTCGGCGACGGCCAGTCGCTCACGCAGTGCGGCGAACAGCACCAGCACCAGGGAGAAGCCCGCCGCCGCACCGAAACCGTAGACCGCCGACTGCAGGAAGCCGTTCTGCTCCTGCACGTTCAGCAGCGCCACGCCCAGCACCGCGCAATTGGTAGTGATCAAGGGCAGGAAGATCCCCAGCACCTGATAGAGCAGGGGGCTGGTCTTGTGCACCACCATTTCGGTGAATTGCACCACCACCGCGATCACCAGGATGAAAGTGATGGTGCGCAGGTATTCCAGGCCCAGCGGCGAGAGCAGGTACTCGTTGGCCAGGTAACTGCACACCGAGGACAGCGTGAGCACGAAGGTGGTGGCCAGAGCCATGCCCATGGCGGTTTCCAGTTTGCGCGATACCCCCATGAACGGGCACAGGCCGAGGAACTTTACCAGCACGAAGTTGTTGACCAGTACCGTACTGACCAGGATAAGGGCCAGCTCCGTCATGCCGTGTGCCTGCCTTTGGAGATGAGAATGACTGCTATCACCGCCGCCATCTTAAGGGGCGGGGAGGCAATAACAACCCATAAAGTATGGGGCTTCAAGAATAATGGCGGCCAAGCTTAGGCGAGGTGGTTATAAGCCGGGGAGGGATCGCGACCATGAGCCGCTCCCGAAGCGGCCTGCTGTTCAGCAGGAACGGCTCATGGTCGCGATGGATGGCCTTTACTTCACCCGCATCCCCGGCTGCGCCCCTTCGTGCGGCTCCAGAATCCACAGATCCTCCCCGCCCGGACCGGCGGCCAGCACCATGCCTTCGGACACGCCGAACTTCATCTTGCGCGGCTGCAGGTTGGCCACCATGACGGTGAGCTTGCCCTGCAGCTCCTCGGGCTGGTAGGCCTTCTTGATGCCGGCGAAGACGTTGCGGGTCTCGCCGCCCAGATCCAGGGTGAGTCGCAGCAGCTTGTCGGCGCCCTCCACGTGGGCGGCCTCGGCAATGCGGGCGATGCGTAGATCGAGCTTGGCGAAGTCGCCGATCCCGATGGGCTCGGCGATGGGTTCGCGCTGCAGCGGGCCCTCGGCGACGGCCGGCGCGGCCGCGGGGGCCAGGGTCTGCTTCGATTCTTCGACCATGGCTTGTACCTTGTCCGGGTCCACCCGCGTCATCAGCGGGGTGAAAGGGCCGATGCGATGGGCCAGCAGCGGCGACTGAGCGTCGTCCCACTGCTGCGCGGGCAGGCGCAGAAACTCTTCCGCGGCCTCGGCCATCTTTGGCAGGACGGGCTTGAGATAGATCATGAGGGTGCGGAACAGGTTCAGGCCCTGGGTGCACACGGCCTGCACCCGCGCTTCCTGGCCTTCTTCCTTGGCCAGCACCCAGGGTTTCTGCTCGTCGATGTACTGGTTGGCCTGATCGGCCAGGTTCATGATCTCGCGCACCGCGCGGGCGTATTCCCGGTCCTCGTAGAGTTGGGCGATGGTTTCGCTCTGGCCGCTGACGCGGTGGAACAGTGCCGGATCATCCAGCTGCTCGGCGAGCTGGCCGCCGAAACGCTTGCTGATGAAGCCGGCGCAGCGGCTGGCGATGTTCACCAGTTTGCCCACCAGATCGCTGTTAACCCGGGCGGTGAAATCGTCCAGGTTCAAGTCCAGATCGTGCACGCCGCCGCCGAGCTTGGCCGCCAGGTAGTAGCGCAGGTACTCCGGGTTCAGATGGTTGAGGAAGCTGCGCGCCATGATGAAGGTGCCCCGGGATTTGGACATCTTCTGACCGTTCACGGTAAGAAAGCCGTGGGCGTTGATCTGGGTGGGCTTGCGAAAGCCCGCGCCCTCCAGCATGGCCGGCCAGAACAGGGCGTGGAAGTAGATGATGTCCTTGCCGATGAAGTGATGCAGCTCGGCCTCGGAATCGGCGGCCCAGAACTCGTCGAAGTCCAGGCCTTCCCGGTCGCAGAGGTTCTTGAAGCTGGCCATGTAGCCCACCGGCGCGTCCAGCCAGACGTAGAAGTACTTGTCTTCGGTGTCGGGAATGCGAAAGCCGAAATAGGGGGCGTCGCGGGAGATGTCCCATTCGCGCAGGCCATCCTCGAACCACTCGGCGAGCTTGTTGGCCACCTCTTCCTGGATGTGGTCGGGGCTCGAGGTCCATTCCTTGAGCATGGGCTCGAAGTCCTGCAGCCGCACGAAGTAATGCAGCGAGTCCTTTTCGATGGGCCGTTCGCCGGAGATCACCGATACGGCGTTCTTCAGCTCCGCCGGGGTGTAGGTGGCGCCACAAGCCTCGCAGCTGTCGCCGTACTGGTCCTCGGCGCCGCAGCGCGGGCATTCGCCCTTGATGTAGCGGTCCGGCAGGAACATGTCCATCTTCGGATCGAAGGCCTGCCGAATGGTGCGGGTCTCGATGTGCCCGGCGGCCTTCAGGCGCTCGTAGATCAGGGTGCAGAAGTAGCGGTTTTCCTCCGAGTGAGTGGAGTGGTAATTATCGAAGCCGATATGGAAATCGGCGAAATCCTCTCGGTGCTCGGCGCCGATGCGCTCGATCAGTTCCTCGGGCTCGATCCCCTCCTGGCGCGCCTTGAGCATGATGGGCGTGCCATGGGCGTCGTCCGCGCAGACGTAATAACACTCATTGCCGCGCAGCTTCTGGAAGCGCACCCAGATATCGGTCTGGATGTACTCCACCATGTGCCCCAGGTGAATGGGGCCGTTGGCATAGGGCAGGGCGCTGGTGACCAGAATCTTTCGCGTCATTCGCAGTTACGACTCGTGCGTGGCTGGGAGGCAGCGGCCGATTATGCCAGATCGGCCCGATGCTTGGCGAAGGCGCTCAACTGGAAAAGTGCGGCGAATAACCCTACCTTTGGCAACATGCAGTGACGCCCGCGCGAGGCGTTCCGGTCGAGGAGAGGTGCATGAAGAACGAACGCAGGGCCCAGCGAGAGGTCATCAACTACTACCTGAAGGTCTACGAAGCCGACAGTGGTGAGTTTCTCGGTTATCTGGCCGATGTGACCCGTGAAGGCGCCATGATCCAGAGCCGCGAGCCCATCCAGCCCGAGCATGACTACGAGCTGCGTATGGAGCTGGGCGAGGATCTGGCCGGTGAGGCCATCTGCCTGAAGGCCCGCAGCATCTGGGAGCGCAAGGAGCGCAATTCCATCTTCCACTCCACCGGTTTCCGCTTCACCCAGGTGGAAGAGCAGGACGCGCCCAAGCTGGAACGGCTGATGCAGAGCTACCGCCTGCCGGTCCCGGAGAAACGCGGCACCGTGGTTCGCCACTGACTCGCCGCGGGCTCCGGCCCGCCGCCGCGATGCCGCCGCGGGCGGCATCGAGGAATCCCTCCCCCGTAGCTTGTGCCTTCGCGAACCTTGCGCCAGCAAAGCGCGCCCCTGCTTCCTCCGCCACCCCTGCAGCCCCCGCTGCTTTTCCCTTAGACTGAATCACCACTTCATCAGGCAATTCCAGGAAGGCCGACGCCATGTCAGACATCACTCCCGAGCGCATCGAACAGGCCCTGTCCCAGTGGGTCGAACCCAATATGGGGCGTGATCTGGTCAGCACCGGTGCGCTGCAATCGGCGCGCTGGGAGAACGGCGTGGCGATGCTGCGGGTGCAGCTGCCCTATCCGGCTCGCGGTTATCGCGATGAGCTGCAACAGGCGCTGGCCGAGCAGCTGCGCGCGGCGCTTGGCGTGGAGGAGGTACAGCTGGAGCTGGATTGGAAGATCGCCGGCGCCCGGTTGCAGCAAGGCGGGCTGCAGCCGTTGCCGCAGATTCGCAACATCATCGCCGTGGCCTCCGGCAAGGGCGGGGTGGGCAAATCCACCACCGCGGTCAATCTGGCGCTGGCGCTGAGCGCCGAGGGCGCGCGCTGCGGCGTGCTGGATGCCGACATCTACGGCCCCAGCCAGCCGCGCATGCTGGGGCTTTCCGGCCGGCCGGAAAGCTCTGACGGCAAGACCATGGAGCCGCTGGAGAACTATGGCATACAGGCCATGTCCATCGGTTTTCTGGTGGACGAGGAGTCCCCGATGGTCTGGCGCGGCCCCATGGTTACCCAGGCCCTCACCCAGCTGCTCAACGAGACCCGCTGGCGGGATCTGGATTATCTGATCGTGGATCTGCCCCCGGGCACCGGCGATATCCAGCTGACCCTCTCCCAGCGGGTGCCGGTGAGTGGGGCGCTGATCGTCACCACGCCCCAGGATATCGCCCTGCTGGATGCGCGCAAGGCGCTGAAGATGTTCGAGAAGGTGCGGGTGCCGGTGTTGGGCGTGGTGGAGAATATGAGCACCCACATCTGCAGCCAGTGTGGTCACGAGGAGCATATCTTCGGTGCCGGCGGCGGGGCGCGCATGGCGGCGGACTACGAGGTGGACCTGCTGGGTGCGCTGCCGTTGGATATCCACATCCGCGAGCAGGTGGATGGCGGGCGGCCCAGCGTGGTGGCGGATCCGCATGGGCGTATCGCCAGGGATTACCGGGCGATTGCCCGACGGGCGGCGGCGCGCCTGGCGCTGCAGACCGAGCGAAAATCCGCTTTCCCCCGCATCGAGGTGGGTGATAGCTGAGTCGCGCGCGTGGCGCGTGGGGGTGGCCGCCCGCCTGTCGCGGCTTTCCCCCGTGCGGCCACTGAGGCACAATTCCCGGCCATCAGAACAATCAGCCTTGGGTAGCCCGGATGAGCATCAAATCGGATAAGTGGATTCGCCGCATGGCGGAGCAGACAGGCATGATCGAGCCGTTTCAGGCCAAGCAGCTGCGTGACGCGGAAGGGCGGCCGGTGATCTCCTACGGGGTGTCCAGTTACGGCTACGACGTGCGCTGCGCCGACGAGTTCAAGATATTCACCAATATCAACTCGGCCATCGTCGACCCGAAGAACTTCGACGAGAACAGCTTCGTCGACGTGAAATCCGATGTCTGCATCATTCCGCCCAATTCCTTCGCCCTGGCCCGCACGGTGGAGTACTTCCGCATTCCGCGCAATGTGCTCACCATCTGCCTGGGCAAGTCCACTTACGCGCGCTGCGGGATCATCGTCAACGTCACGCCACTGGAGCCGGAGTGGGAAGGGCATGTGACGCTGGAGTTTTCCAACACCACGCCGCTGCCGGCGAAGATCTACGCCAACGAAGGCGTGGCGCAGATGCTGTTCCTGGAGTCCGACGAGGTCTGCGAGACTTCCTACGCGGATCGGGGCGGCAAGTACATGGGGCAGCGCGGTGTGACCCTGCCACGCAGCTGAGCGCCGCTCGGCCTCAGGGTTTTTGCAGGCCGTCCAACCGCCGCAGGCTGAGGCGAACGGTGCTCTCGCCTTCCTCCTGCTGCTCCATGTGCACGGCCAGATAACCCAGCTCCGGCGCGCACCACAGGGTGGTGCGCTTGTCACTGTCCTCCACCCTCACCACCCTCAGGGTGCGGAAGGTGCCCACAGCCGTCTCCCGCATTTCCTCGCCGTCGATGCGCAGGCGGTAGGTCTTCAGCTTGCCGCCATCGGCGATGGGGTAGACCAGTTCCCGCTCTCCCTGCCTGAGGTCGTGCATCAGTTGCAGTGGGCTCACCAGGCGGTCCAGGGCGTCCGGCGGGATGGGCATGCGCCAGGGCCGCTCGCCGATATCGTTGACCACCTCGCCCTGTTCCCAGTCAAAGCGCAGCACCGCGTGCCGGGCATCGCGCCCGCGGCGTATGTACTCGTAGCGCAGCGGTTTCGGGCCCTGCTCGGTGAGCAGGCCGTGGCTGCTCTCTTCCACCTCGGCGCGAAAGAAGAGCGCCGCGAGACCGGTGGGCTGGGTGAGAGAGTGGTAGTGATAGCGGCGTGCGCCCAGGCGCTGAAAGTTCACCTCGGCCCGGCCGAGGGTGAAGCCGCCGCGACTGACTTCGTAGACCGCGTGAAAGGCCGGGGGAGCATCGGCACCGGCGGGGCTCGTCAGGGCACAGATAAGCAGTAGCCCGAGCAGGCGGCGGATGATCGGCATCGGAACCCGTTGTTCAGGCAGTCCCAGGGGAATTTTTCGGAGTCTCCCTTAAAGCGTGCCGGGGTCCTGGCCCGGTTCCAGCCGAGGGGCGGTGACCAGGGGCATACCGTCAAGATAGGCCCGCTCGCCACGCATTTCGACCCTGCCCTCGGCTAACCAGCGCACCGCCAACGGATAGACCCGGTGTTCCTGACCGTGGACCCGCTCGGCCAGGCTCTGCGGGTCGTCGTTGTCGTGCACCGCCACCGGCCCCTGAACGATGACCGGGCCGGCGTCCAGGTCCGGGGTGACGAAATGCACGCTGCAGCCGTGCTCGCGCACGCCGGCCGCCAGAGCGCGCTGGTGCGTATCCAGGCCGCGGAATGCCGGCAGCAGGGAAGGGTGGATGTTGATCAGTCGGCCCTGATAATGATCGACGAAGCCGGTGCTGAGAATGCGCATGAAGCCCGCGAGTATCACCAGCTCGGGCGCCACTTCGTCGATCATCGCCCGCAGCGCCTCATCGTAGGCTTCGCGGCTGTCGAAGTCCCGGTGGGGAAGCACTCGGGTGGGAATGCCCGCCTGCTCGGCGCGCACCAGCCCATAGGCCTCGGGCTTGTTGCTGATCACCGCCCGAATATCGATGGGCAGGCTGCCTTCGTCCCGGCCATCGATGAAGGCCTGCAGATTGCTGCCGCTGCCGGAGATGAGCACCACCACCGGCAAGGGGCTGCCCGTCATGCGCCCTCCGCGAATCGCACCGCCTCATCGGCTTCGGCGCGCGCCTCCAGCGCACCCAGCACCCAGGCCTGCTCGCCGGCGGCGTTCAGCTGTGCCACGGCGTCGCCGGCTTGCTCGGCGGGCAGGGCCAGCACCATGCCGACACCGCAGTTGAAGGTGCGGTACATCTCCGCATCGGCAATGCCGCCCTGCTGCTGCAGCCAGCCGAAGATGGCCGGCCACTGCCAGGAGTCGGTGTCGATGCGCGCCCGCACCTGCTCGGGCAGCACCCGGGGCAGGTTCTCGGGCAGGCCGCCACCGGTGATATGGCAGATGCTGTGAATATCCAGTGTCTCCAGCAGCCCGCGCACCGCCTTGACGTAAATGCGGGTGGGGGCCATCAGGTGCTCGGCGAGGCTGCGGCCTTCCAGCTCCTCGCTCAGGGCGGCGCCGCTGCGCTCCAGCACCTTGCGCACCAGGGAATAGCCGTTGGAATGCGGGCCGCTGGAACCCAGCGCGATCAGGGCATCGCCCGGCGCGCAGCGGCTGCCGTCGAGGATGCGTTCCTTCTCGACGATGCCCACGGAAAAGCCGGCCAGGTCATAGTCGCCCTCGCCGTACATGCCGGGCATCTCCGCGGTCTCGCCCCCCACCAGGGCGGCGCCAGCCTGGAGACAGCCTTGGGCGATGCCCCGCACCACCCGGGCCGCCACGTCCACGTCCAGCTTGCCGGTGGCGTAGTAGTCGAGGAAGAACAGCGGTTCGGCCCCGGTGACCAGCACGTCGTTGACGCACATGGCCACCAGGTCGATGCCAATGCCGTCGTGCATCCCGGTCTCCAGGGCGAGCTTGAGCTTGGTGCCCACCCCGTCGGTGCCCGAAACCAGCACTGGCTGCCGATAACCGGCGGGTAGTTCGAACAGGCCGCCGAAACCCCCGAGCCCGCCCAGAACCTCCGGGCGACGGGTGGCGGCCACATCGGCCTTGATGCGTTCGACCAGGGAATTGCCGGCGTCGATATCGACCCCTGCATCGCGATAGGTCAGGCCGGGCTGGACAGGCTGCTTGCTCACCGGGTGCTCCTCGTTGGGGAAGGGCGGTATGGTAGCGGGAAATGGTTTGAATCCCCAGCGAAGCTGCTATTTTACGGATACCTCGAGACAAGGCCCAGCCGTGATGATCAGAAAACTGTGCTTGCTCTGCTTGCTCTGGCCGCTGACCCTGGGTGCCCAGAGCCTGTTCGATGTGCGCGTGCCGGTGGCGAATGGCGGCGCGCAGGCCCGCGAGCAGGCGATGCCGGCCGCCCTGGAACAGGTGCTTGCCCGCCTGACCGGACAGGGTGGGCTCGCCGCCGATGAGCGCCTGCGGGATTTGCTGCCGCGCGCCGGGCGCTACGTGCAGCGCTACAGCTATGAACAGGGCGAGGACGACGCGCCGCCGACGCTGCGCTTGAGTTTCGATGACCGGGCGCTGCGCGCGGCGCTGGCCGAGCGGCAGGTGCCGGTATGGCAGCAGGGCAAGCCTGCGGTGCTGGCCTGGGTGGCCGTGGAACAGGGTCGCGAACGTGATCTGCTCGGCGGAGAGGATGACCCGGCGCTGCGCCAGGCAATGCGCGAGGCGGCGCGGGATTACGGCCTTGCGCTGCTGTTTCCCTTGTTGGACCTGGAAGACCGCCGCTCGATCCGGGTGTCCGATGTCTGGGGTGGTTTCGCCGACTCGGTGCTGACGGCGTCTCGCCGCTATGAGGCGAGCGCGGTGCTCTCCGCGCGCCTGAATCAGGACCGGGCCGGGCGCTGGCAGGGGGCCTGGCGTCTGTATCTGGGCGGTGAGGCCGCCGCCGCCTGGCAAAGCCGCGGCGAGAGCGCCCAAGGCGCCTTGGCCGACGGCATGCGCGGCCTCGCGCAGGGTTTCGCCGCGCGTTACGCGGTGGTGCCGGGGCAGCGTGAGGAGCGGCTGCGTCTGCGGGTCGAGGCAGTGTCCCAGGCGTCGGATTACGCCTGGCTGCAGCAGCGGCTGGCTGAAGTGCCGGGCGTGAGTGGGGTGGGGCTTGCCCGCGCGGAGGGTCGTGACCTGGAGTTCGAGCTGGCGCTGGATCTGGCGCCGGAACGCGTGCTGGGCACCCTGGATCGCGTCCCATGGCTGCGCCGACAGGAGGTCCAGGCCGGGGGCACTGCCGGCGTACCCCATCTTTACCGGCTGAGCCGCTAGCGCCGGGGCCTGATGAGACTGGCGACCCTACCCAATCTGATCAGCTTTGCCCGGCTGCTGCTGGTCGGACCTATTCTGTGGCTGATGTTGCAGGGGCGCTACCAGCTGGCCTTGGGGCTGTTTCTGCTGGCGGGGCTGTCCGACGGCCTGGATGGATACCTCGCCCGGCGTTTTGCCTGGCAGAGTCGACTGGGCGGGTTCCTCGACCCGCTCGCGGACAAGCTGCTGGTGACCAGCAGCTTTGTGGTGCTGGCCAGCCAAGGGCTCTTGCCCGTGGCGCTGGCGGTGGTGGTGCTGCTGCGGGATCTGGTGATCGTGCTGGGCGCCTTGGCCTTTTACCGGTTGCGCGGGGCCTTCGCCGCCGAGCCGCTGCCGGTGAGCAAGCTCAATACGGTGCTGCAGTTGCTGGTGGTGCTGGCGGTGATGTTGCCGCCGGCCTGGTGGTGGCTGGCTGAGCCCTGGCGGCCGGAGATACTGCGGGGACTCTTTCTGCTGACCTTGGCCACGGTAGTGACCAGCGGCGTGTCGTATGTGCTGCGCTGGGGGCGCCGGGCCTGGCCGCGCCGGAGCTGAGCAGCGCTCCGGCGCGTCGTGGTTCACCAGCTGTAGCCGATCTTCACCAAATAGGCCCAGTCCTCCTTCTCGGCATCGGCGGCCGGCCGGTTGTCGTAGTCGTAATTGACCTGTAACGAGCCGGTTATGCGCTCGCTGAGCGGCACTCGGGCGCCGGTGCGGGTGCGTAGCAGCCAGTCAGCCGTCTCGTCCAGGCGAACCAGGCCGTCCTGGCGATGGAACAGGGTCAGGTTGCCGAGCACGGTGTGTTCCCAGTCCACCGCCCAGCGCCCGGCGGGAAAGTCCTCGCTAGGCCCGACCTCGTAGTCCTCGTGCACGTAGTTCACCCCGGCCTCCGCCGACAGGCGCGATTGCCTGGTGTCCCAGAACTGGTAACCGACGCCCACACCGGCCGCGCTGCGCAGGGAAAGGTTCTTGAACAGGTCACGGCTGAAGTTGAGGTTGGCCGTGGCGTACCAGTGTTCATCGATGAAGCGGTCGTACTGGGTATTGAGCAGCGCGTTGTTCACCGACTCGACATCGTCTTCCTTGCCGTAGTTGGCCTCGCCGTAGACGCGCAGGCGATGCAGGGTGCTGCGGGCCACATACTCGCCGTCCAGCGCGTAGCTTTCGGTCTCGGTGTTGCCGCGGGTCATGGTGGCGCCGGCCTGTAGGCGCAGCGTCTGCTCCACGGTCGGCGCTGCCGGGGGCGGGTTGATGGCGGCAAGCCGAGCTTCGGCCAGGCTCCGCTCAGCGCCGTTGCTCTGCAGTCGCAGTTCGCCATCGGCGTCCTTTTGCAGGCGGCCCTCGGCGAGTTCGCCGTCCTGGAGCTGTACCCGCACCGTATCGTCGGTGCGCAGTTCCAGCACCTGCGCCCAGGGCAGTTCCAGGGTGCCGCCGTAGGCTGTTTCAAAACGCAGGGTGCCGGCCTCCAGGGCCTGCACGGTGCCGCTGAGGCGGTCGCCGTTCTGCAATATGACCAGATCCGCTTGGGCCTGGAAGGTGGCAAGGCTGAGGGCACATGTGGTCAGGGTCTTCTTGACGCTCACGTAGGCTCCCGAAGTTGCGATGGGTTTTATGGTTGACAGCGTCCGAAGGCACGGGTTGGAATCCGTGCGGCCGGGGAAAGTCGCGGGCTGTGCCGCGGCCGGCGTGGGCGCTGGAGGGGAGTCAGCTTATGCGAAAGAGGCGCGGGTGGGCAAAAAATGAGCAGGATCATGCCGGGACGCACTAGCCAGCTGGCCTTCGATTTCGCCTGGGACGCGCATCTGAGCCTGGAAGACTTCCGGACGGGTGCCAATGGCGAAGTGCTGGAGGCGATACGGGCCTTGTGTGCGGGTTCGAGCGCGGCCAGCGTGTACCTGTTCGGGGGCCGGGGGCTGGGCAAGACTCACCTGTTGCAGGGCGCCTGCCGGCTGGCCTCGGAGCAGGGTCAGACCGTGGCTTATCTGCCCCTGCGCCGTGCTGTGGCGTGGCCGGTGCAGGCGGCGGAGGGGCTGGAACGCATGGATCTGGTGGCCGTGGACGATGCCCAGGCGCTGCGCGGTCACCGGGCGTGGCAGGAGGCCCTTTTCCACCTCTACAACCGCCTGCGCGAGCAGGGCGGGCGATTGTTGCTGGCCGGCGAGCTGCGCCCGGCGGAGCTGGGCTTGGAATTGGCCGATCTGGTTTCGCGACTGCAGTGGGGGCTGACGCTGCGCCTGCAGGAGCTGGATGATGCCGACAAGGCGGCATTGCTCTCCCGGCGCGCGGCGGGCCGGGGGCTGGAGCTGTCGGAAGAACTGGGTGCCTATCTGCTGGCCCATTATCGCCGCGACATGCCGGGCCTGTTCGCGCTGCTGGACCGCCTGGATGCCGCCTCGCTGGCGGAGCAGCGCCGCCTCACCGTGCCGTTTGTGAAGCAGGTGCTCGGCGATGGTCGTGAGGGTTGGTCCGGCCCCCTGTAGGCGCGGCGTGTCGTTACTGTGACCTGTTGTCTCTTCAGGCGGGCCTGGGCTTGCTGCGAACGAACAGAATGGCGCTGACGAAATAACCGCCGCTGAGCAGGATTTCGAGGCCACCAAGCAGGGGCTGGCCGCTGGCCGCCGCCGCGACACCGTGGCAGAAGTACACCAGGACCAGCATGGAGCTCCAGGCCGCGGTATAGCGCCGGCCGCGCAGCAGGCCCCGCAGCGGCAGCAGCAGCGGCCCCACCAGCAGAATCAGCCACGGCGCGCGCAGCGCCGGCTCCGGCGGCGCCAGCCACACGCCCCACAGCATCAGCAGCACGAACAGGCCCAGCCACTGGGCCAGGGAAAGCCTCTGCCAGAGCAGCGCGCGGCTCATGCGCGGCCCCGCTTGAGTTCCAGCGCGAGCTGCGCGACCCGGCGGCCCAGGGCCAGGCACAGGGTGCGCTCATCATCGCTGACTGGCTGATCGCTGCGGGCGCCCGCCACATGGCTGGCACCGTAGGGCGTGCCCCCGGTGCGGGTATTGTTCAGAGCCGGTTCGGTATAGGGCAGCCCGGTGAGCAGCATGCCGTGATGGAGCAGGGGCAGCAGCATGGTGATCAGGGTCGTTTCCTGGCCTCCGTGCAGGCTGGCCGTGGAGGTGAAGGCCGCGGCCGGCTTGCCGCTCAGGGTGCCCTTGAGCCACAGGCCACTGGTGCCGTCGATGAAGTATTTCAGGGGGGCGGCCATATTGGCGAAGCGAGTGGGGCTGCCCAGAATGAGCCCATCGCAGGCTTCCAGATCGGCCAGCTCCGCGTAGGGCGGGCCGGATTCAGGCACCGCCGGCATGCTCGCCTCGCAAGCCGCCGAGACCGGCGGCACCGTGCGCAGCCGTGCCGCCATGCCGTCCACTTCCTCGACGCCGCGACAGATCAGCTCGGCCAGGCGCGCCGTGGCACCGAAGCGGCTGTAATAGAGAACCAGAATCTCGCCCATGGCGCGCTCCCGTGAAATGCCCCCACTACCACCCTGCGGGAGCGGGATGGTTAAAGGATATCCAGCACCCGCTCCGGGGGGCGCCCCAGCGCGGCGCGGGCGCCGTGGACCACAATGGGACGCTCGATCAGCCGAGGGTTGCGCACCATGGCCTGGATCAGTTCCTCGCGGCTAAGGTCGGGGTGATCCAATCCCAGCTCCTGGTACTCGGCTTCCTTGCGGCGCATCAGCGCCCGGGGCTCCAGATCCAGCAGCTGCAACAGCTGATCCAGTTCCGCTTCGCTGGGCGGGGTGTCCAGGTAACGCACGACTTCCGGTTGCAGCCCGCGCTCTTCCAGCAGCTGCAGGGTCTGTCGAGACTTGGAACAACGCGGGTTGTGATAGATCCGTAGCGTCATCATGACTCCTCGGGTATCCGTTTTGTGGGAGTAAAACTGCACGCATTGTATCCTAGGGCGAACACGAATAATTCCCCGGGATCACGCCGGGGCATGGGGCGGTGTATGACACGGGGCGGGTACGATGTCCGGCGACTGAAGGAGCGCGCCGCCTGGCTGGGCGGGTTCTTTTTCTACATCGGCCGGCGCTTCGGCCAGGATCAGTGCATTCGTCACGCCACGGCCCTGGCCTACACCACGCTGCTCTCCCTGGTGCCCTTGCTCACCGTCAGCTTCGCGGTGCTGTCCGCCTTTCCCGTGTTCGACGACATCAGCGCCCAGGTGCAGGCCTTTCTGTTCGATAACCTGGTGCCCGCCACCGGCGATATGGTGTTCGATTACATCCAGCGTTTCATGGGGCAGACCGGCGGGCTCACCGCGGTGGGCACGCTGGGGCTGGTGGTGGCGGCCCTGCTGATGATCTCCACCATCGACAAGGCCCTCAACGATATTTGGCGAATCAGCGACCGGCGCCGGCCGGTACAGGGCTTTCTGGTGTACTGGACGGTGCTCACGCTCTCGCCGGTGTTTCTGGGCGCCAGTGTGGCGATCAGCTCCTATCTGCTCGGGGACTGGGCCGAACTGGTGGAATTATCGGGTCTGCGCCAATGGCTGTTGGCTGTGCTGCCGTTCCTCGCCGAGTGGCTGGGCTTGATGCTGCTCTACACGGTGGTGCCGAACCGGCGCGTGCCCCTGGTGCACGCGGCGCTGGGGGCACTGGTGGCGGCGATACTCTTCGAGCTCGCCAAGGCGGTATTCGCCCTCTATGTGCGCTCGGTGCCCGCCTACGAGGTGATCTACGGCGCGCTGGCCGCCGTGCCCCTGTTCCTGGTGTGGTTGTACGTGAGCTGGGTGGTGGTGCTGGTGGGTGCGGAGTTCACCCAAGGCCTGAGCAGCTATCGGGAGTCCCGTCGCGGCGGTCTGGCCGATCCACAGCAGGCCCTGTTGCTGGCGGCGCGCCTGATAGGGCATCTCTGGCATGCCCAGCAACGGGGTCGCACGCTGCAGCGGCGTGATCTGCACCGGCTGGAACCGCGGCTGGGCGAACTGGCCCTGCAGCAGGCGCTGGCCGAGATGGAATACGCCCACCTGGTGGTGCGAGCCCAGGGCGGTGGCTGGACCTTGCTGCGCGATCCGCACGATTTCACCTTGCTGGATCTTTACCGCAGCGGCCCCTATCTGCTGCCCCACGACCTGACCGACGGCCATGACGCCTGGGACCGCTCCTTGGGCGGCGCGCTGGGGCAGGCGGCCCGTGGTGTGGAGCAGGGGCTGGGGGTGACGCTCGCGCAGCTGTTGGCGGAAGATGTGGCGGAGAACGGGGAGGGTGCGCAATGACCGAAGGCAGACGTTACAGCATCCGCGGCCGCGTGCAGGGTGTGTACTTCCGCGCCGCGACGCGAGAACAGGCGCTGGCGCTGGGCTTGGTGGGGCAGGCCCGCAACTGCCCGGATGGGCGCGTGGAGGCCCAGGCTTGGGGCGAGGCATCGGCGCTGGATGCCCTGGGCCGTTGGTTGTGGCAGGGGCCGCCGATGGCGCGGGTCGAGGAGGTGCGGGAGGCGCCCGCGGAGGGGCCCGCGCCCGAGGGGTTCCGCATTGCCTGAAGCCCTGAAGAGGGGGCTTTTGCTTTACCACGGGCACGGATCGTGGAAACATATGCCCCTTTCGGGCGGGGGCCGTGCAGGGTCACGCTGGCCCGTAGCACACTGCAAGCAGCCGAGAGGAAGTCGATGAGAGCCAAGAGCTTGATGTTGGGGGGGCTGGGCCTGATGCTCGCGCTGTCCGGGACGGCATATGCCCAGGGTGATGCCGAGGCGGGTGAGCGCAAGGCGACGGCTTGCATGGGTTGCCACGGTGTGGACGGCTACCGCAACGCGTATCCGGCTTATCGTGTGCCCAGGATCGGCGGCCAGCACGGCGATTATCTGGTGGCCGCGCTCAAGCAATACCAGGCCGGTGAGCGGGCGCACAGCACCATGCACGCCCAGGCCGAAGAGCTGAGCGATCAGGATATCCAGGATATCGCCGCTTACTTCGCGCGGCAGAAGCAGTAATGGGGGCTGGAATGATGAAACGCGGGATTACCCTCCTGGGCGGCCTGCTTCTGGCGGCCATGGCGCTGCCGGCCGCGGCGGTGGAACTGGGCGACGCCGAACGTGGCGCCGAACTGGCCGGCACCTGCCAGGCCTGTCACGGCCCGACCGGCAATGCCGACAACCCGGCCTTTCCGCGCCTGGCGGGGCAGCATGCCGATTACCTGGCGGCGGCCCTGCGCCAGTACCAGAACGGTGAGCGCAGCAATGCCATCATGCAGGGCATCGTCAGCGGATTGTCCAAGCAGGACATGCGCGATCTGGCGGCCTACTTCTCCGGACAGCAAGGCGATCTGTACACTCCTGAGCGCTGAGCGCCCGGCGTGCATGGGTTTCTTGAAAAGCGCCCGCGGGCGCTTTTTTCATTGCCGACGACGCGTGCCGCGGGAGGGCATATGCCATGCAAGCACTGATTCTGCTGGCCCACGGCAGCCGCCGGGCCGAATCCAACCGGGAAGTGCAGGCCATGGCCGAGCAGCTGGCCGCCCGGCTGCCGGGCTTTCGGGTGAGCGCCGCCTTTCTGGAGCTGAGCGCGCCGGATATCGCCACCGCCATCGACCGGGCGGTGGCGCAGGGCGCGGGGCGGGTGCTGCTGCTGCCCTATTTCCTCGCCGCCGGTCGCCACGTGGTGGAGGATATTCCGGCGATCGTCGAGGAGCGCCGGACACACTACGCCGAGGTGGAAATGCTGTTGTTGCCCTATCTGGGGGCCGCCCCAGGGATGGCGGATTTTCTGGCGGCGCTGGTGCCTACATCTCCTTGAGCATCGCCGCATAACCTTCCCGGTAAGACGGATACCTGAAGCGATAGCCGCTGGCGCGCAGCTTGTCGTTGCGGCAACGCTTGCTGCCCGCGCGAAAGCCGCCGGCCCCGACGTTTCGGCGTGGCGGTTGGGGCAGACCCAGTTGCTCCGCCAGCCAATCCATGAGCTCGCACTGGGTGCATGGCGCGTCATCCACCGCCAGGTACACGCCCGGTGTGATGCGCGCCGCGCCAAGATGCGCCAGCACCCCTACGCAGTCTGCCTGGTGAATGCGGTTGCTCCACGCGGGGGGGTGCGCGGTGCAAGCCTCGCCATGGCGGACCTTGTCGATCATGCGGGTGCGGCCCGGGCCGTAGATGCCGCCAAAACGCACCACCACGCTCTCCCCGGCCCATCCCAGGGCGATGTGCTCGGCCTCCAGCATGCGCTGCCCGGAAAAGCCGGTCGGTTCCGTGGGGCTGCTCTCGTCCACCTCGCGGCCATCGCTTTGCCCATAGACGCTGGTGCTGGAGACGAACACCAGGCGCCCGTCGGGATTCGGCAGGGCCGCCAGCAGGTTCCGCAGGCCGTGCACGTAGGCTCGCTGGTAGGCGGTATCGTCGTAGGCGCCGGGGGTGGCGATGTAGTAGATGCGGTCCAGTGCCTCGGGCAGGGCGGGCAGACTGGCCGGATCGGCCAGATCGCCGGCGAGGGGGCGAATGGGCTCGGGAATGCGCTCGGCGCGACGGCGCAGGCCCCACACGGTGTGGCCCGCTTCGCTCAATTCCCGCCCCAGCGCCGTACCCAGCTTGCCGCAACCGGCGATCAATATTCGTTCCGTGCTCATGTGCCTCGGCTCCTGGGCTAGAATGGCCCGATTTTTCGCATGGGGGACACAGTATGACCGCAAGGCGCATGGCGCGCATGCGTGCCACCCTGGATCGGCGTCAGCCGGATCTGCGGGTGCTGATGGATCAGGTGCACAAGCCGCACAATATCTCCGCGATTCTGCGCACCTGCGATGCCGTGGGTGTTTGGCAGGCCCACGCCGTGTGGCCGGGGGTAGAGCGCTTCCGGGCGCGTGCTCATTCCTCCGCCGGCACGGGGCAGTGGGTGAAGACCGTGGCGCATCCGGATATCGCCGAGGGCATCGGTTCCCTGCAGCGCGAAGGCTTTCGCATCTACGCCGCGCATCTGTCCGAGCGCGCCGTGGATTTTCGCCGCGTGGACTACACCCGGCCCTGCGCGGTCCTGCTGGGGGCGGAGTTGCACGGGGTGAGCGATACCGCGGCGGAGCTGGTGGATGAGCACGTGATCATCCCCATGGCGGGGCTGGGGGCCTCGCTGAACGTGTCGGTGGCGGCGGCGGTGATTCTCTTCGAGGCTCAGCGCCAGCGGGAGGCGGCGGGCCTGTACCAGCAGTGCCGGCTGGAGTCGGATGTGTATGAGCGCACCCTGTTCGAATGGCTGCATCCGAAGATCGCGGCGCGCTGCCGCGAGCGGGGTGAGCCCTATCTGCCCATCGACGAGGACGGCGATCTGCGGCGTCGCCCCTGAACGGGCGGCCTATTGGACATACCAGCGCCGGTCCATGGCCCGGTATACCCGCTCGGCGTACCAGGTCTTGCCCAGGCTGCCGTTGTAGCGGGCCAGCGCCCGGGTGAGGTTGCCTTTCTCCCGGTCCAGGTAGTGACGCAGGATGGTGCAGCCGAAGCGCAGATTGGTCTCGATGTGGAAGAGGTTGTCCTCCGGCCGGCCGATCTCCTTGAGCCAGAAGGGCATGATCTGCATCAGTCCCCGGGCCCCGGCGGAGGAGATGGCGTAGCGCTGGAAATTGCTCTCCACCTCGATCACCGCCAGCACCAGCTCCGGGGGCAGTTCGGCACGGGTGGCCTCACGGTGCACCAGGCGCAGCAACTCCAGGCGCTGGTGGATATCGGGCACCTTGCGCGCCAGGCGGGCGGCCATATCGGTGAGCCACACTTCGGCCACATAGCGGTTCTCGAAGCTCTCACCGCTGTTGACCGCCTGGATCAGCGCCTCGCGCAGGCGCTGATCCACGTCGCTCTGGGCAAGCGGGGCCTGCGCCGCGGCCAGCAGAACCGCGGCGAACAGGGGCTTGAGCAGGCGAGTGGGCATCCGGGGCATGTTCTTGGTGTTGTCGGCCGGTTCCGCCGGTCAGTTTAGCCTTTCGCGTCGGCCAGCGCTGCCAGCAGAAACTCCAGCGCGCCGTCCGCCGGAACGTCGCGGTTCTCGCTGTCGGTGCGCGCGCGGTATTCCAGCGTGCCGGCCTCCAGGCCCCGGGGGCTGATGACCAGACGGTGAGGGATGCCGATCAGCTCCATATCCGCGAACTTCACCCCGGGGCGCGCATCACGCTCGTCCCAGAGCACGTCCACGCCGGCTTCCTGGAGCTGCGCGTAGAGCTGCTCGGAAGCCTCGGCCACCGCGGCGGACTTGTCCATCTGCAGGGAGATCAGCGCCACCTGGAAGGGGGCGATGGGCAAGGGCCAGACGATGCCGCGCTCGTCGTGGTTCTGCTCGATGGCGGCGGCCACCACCCGGGACACCCCGATGCCGTAGCAGCCCATGATCAGCGGCTGGGCACGGCCCTGCTCATCGAGCACGGTCGCCCCCATGGCCTCACTGTATTTGCGGCCCAGCTGGAAGATGTGGCCCACCTCGATGCCGCGGGTGATGCGCAGCCGGCCCTGGCCGTCGGGGCTGGGGTCGCCGTCGCGCACTTCGCGCAGATCCACGGTCTCGGGCTCGGGCAGGTCCCGACCCCAGTTGACGCCGCGCAGGTGCTGCCCCTGGCGGTTGGCGCCGCAGATGAAATCCGCCAGCGCCGCGGCGGCGTGATCCACCAGCAAGGGGATTTCCAGGCCCACCGGGCCGACCGAGCCGGGTTCGGTGCCGGTGGCGGCCCGCACTTCCTCGGGGGTGGCCATGCGCAGGGGCGCTTCGATGGCGGGGTGTTTCTCCGCCTTGATCTCGTTGAGCTGATGATCGCCGCGCAGCACCAGGGCGACGAAGCCGCCTTCGGCGCCGGCCACCACCAGGGTCTTCACGGTCTGGGCCGCGGGCACGTCCAGATGGCGGCTGACCTCCTCGATGCTGCGCTGGGTGGGCGTGTCCACTGGCTCCATGGCCTGGCTGGCCGCCGGGCGGGGCTCGGCCGGGGGCAGGGCTTCGGCGCGCTCCACGTTGGCGGCGTAGTCGCTGGCGTCCGAGATGGCCAGTGCGTCCTCGCCGGAGTCGGCCAGTACGTGGAATTCATGGGAGACCGCGCCGCCGATGTTGCCGCTGTCGGCCACCACCGGGCGGAAATGCAAGCCCAGGCGCTGGAAGATGCGGGTATAGGCTTCGTGCATGCGCTGGTAGGTTTCCTCCAGCGAGGCCTGCTCCAGATGGAAGGAGTAGGCGTCCTTCATCATGAATTCCCGCGCCCGCATTACCCCGAAGCGGGGTCGGATCTCGTCGCGGAACTTGGTCTGTATCTGGTAGTAGTTCACCGGCAGCTGCTTGTAGCTCTTGAACTCCCGGCGGACGATGTCAGTGATGACCTCTTCATGGGTGGGGCCCAGGCAGAAGGGGCGCTCGTGGCGATCCTGCACCCGCAGCAGCTCCGCGCCGTACTGCTCCCAGCGGCCGGATTCCTCCCACAATTCCGCGGGTTGCACCACGGGCATCAGCAGCTCCAGGGCACCCGCCCGGTCCATTTCCTCGCGCACCACGCGCTCTACCTTGCGCAGCACCCGCAGGCCCAGGGGCAGCCAGCTGTACAGGCCGCTGGCGAGTCTTTGAATCAGGCCCGCGCGCAGCATCAGCTGATGGCTGATGATCTCGGCGTCGGCGGGGGTTTCCTTGCTGGTGAAAAGCGGGAAGCGGGATGCGCGCATGAACTGGCTCCGTACCTGTTCCGGGGGCTGGGTGCGAAACTTTAAGCGCTACGGGGGGAACTTGAAAGCCGCGCGCCGCCGCGCCGCCGCCCGTAGGCACCGGCTGGCGCGCTCACAGCCAAGGCGCGCCAGCCGGGCAAAGGTCCGAGGGGCCTGATCGGCGGCGGCTCAAGCGCAGTTCTCATCGATATAGGCCTGGGCCTGGTCGATGCGCTGCTGGCGCTGCTCATCATCGAAATAGGTGATCTCGCCATCGTCGGTCCGGAAGCGGCGATGGGTGGGCTCCTGAAGCACTGCCAGGTTCTTGCGGGCGATGGCGCAGTTCTCTTGCAGCTGGGCACGGCGGGCTGCCTCGGCTTCTTTTTCGGCGGCAGTGCGCCGCTGCTCGCCGCCGCTCTCATCCTTGGCTTGCGTCGGCTCGCTTTTTTCCTGCCTGGGCGCGGGCGGGGCGGCGCGCAGCTTGATGCGGTCCGCCTGGCCCTGTTTCGGCGGCTGGGAGCCGTAGTGCACCTGGCCGTTCTCGTCGGTCCATTTATAGACCTGGGCGGTGGCGAGCAGGGGGAGCGCGAGCAGGATCGCGGTGAGCAGCGTTTTCAGATCGGGCATGGGGTGGCTCCTTGTTGTTTGTGCCCATTATGAAACAGCGGTGCCGAGGGGCAAGTGTGCGAGTCCCATCTGCGTCTTCCCTGGGCCTTGGTCGCGAAAGAAGCCGGCAACGCGGCCCGAGGAAATTGTTCAGTGCCCGCTCGGATCAGTCCGGGCGGTACAGGGCGAGAAACTGCGGATCGACGTTGGGGAATCGTGCGATATGTGGATTCGGCAGGCCATTCGAGCTCTTCCCCTGACGGCGCAATGCCTCAATGGCATCGAGCACACCGCCCTTGGCTGCTGTGGGCAGATGCGCCTGCATGGCATCCGCGGTGGCGGGCACATCGTGCCAGCGATTGCGGCGGTATGCGCGTCGAAGACTCGGCCAGTGGTTCCCATGTCAGCGACTTTTCGCCGACTCGCCAGGATGTTGCCGTGTCCGCTTCGGTGCCGCTCAGGCTTGCCGTTGGCCATCAAAGGATGGCCGCAAAGGCGACGGCGCGACTGGCGTGTGTCTTGATTGTCATGATTCAGTAAACCCCTTGGGCTCTCTGCTCGCGCTTCCACATCTGGCAGTCCTTGGCGAAGAAGGTGAACTGTTCGCGATTTTCCAGCAGCTTGCGCCGCACGTCCGATAGTATTCCAACCAGCTCCGCGCAGAGCGCCTCGAGATCGTTGCCGTACAGGTCGATGCTGCGGCTGTCCTGCATGCGCCGGGATAATTCCCGAGCCAAAGCGCGGATACGGTAATGGAAATTGCTCTTCATCCGCGTGCCACCCCCGTGTTCCATCATTCGCTGCAGCAACAAACCCTGACGTTTGAAATCTTCTTCGATCGCGGTCATTTGGCTTCGAACCCGCGCTATCGCGCGATCCTCCAAAGACGTGGACAGTTCACCAAGATTTTTGATGGATTGAATGAGCGTGGTGATTCCCGCGATCTCGCCCAGGGTGATGACCGTGTCGCAACCGAGCAGCTGGTCGAATGAAGACGTCTTGACTTGAAACGCGGTCAGGCGGGCTTGTTCGAAGCGTTCCTGGTACTGATAGACGCCGATGGCCAGGGTTCGGATGTCACGGTCGATATGACGCGGCGCATCGGCGCTGTGAGCCGTGTTTTCGTCGGTGAAACGTTGGGCGCGGCCGAGGAGGCAGGACCTGGCCGTGCTGATGAGCACGTCGAGGAGCATGGTGAGCAATTCCTTTTGCTGAAGTGTTTTTGCTTATTGGGGCTCGAAATCCGCGTGTCCTTTCGCGGAGCTTGCATTGAAGCATGAAGGGCCTTGCGAGTGAACCTGGGATCTGAGCGGTCCCTCGCTTGACGCCTGCGGCAATCCCAAGTAGCTTTCTCCCCTTTCTTCCGACCTGTGCCCGCTGGCGCGGGAGCGCGTACCGGCCACCGTCGGAGGCGCCACGGCCCGTGTTCGGGGGTCGCCAGGGCCTTGGGGTTCATACAGTCTTATGCGGCACATCATCTCTATTCTCGTCGAGAACGAGTTCGGCGCGCTGTCGCGCGTGGCGGGCATGTTCACCGCGCGCGGCTACAACATCGAGTCATTGGCGGTAGCGCCCACGGATGATCCCAGCCTGTCCCGCATCACCCTGGTGACCAACGGCGACAACCGCATCATCGAGCAGATCATCAAGCAGCTGAACAAGTTGCTGGATGTGGTCAAGGTCATGGACATGACCGAGGGCCCGCACATCGAGCGGGAGATGATGCTGATCAAGGTCGCCGCGGCCGGCTCGGAGGCGCGGGCGGAATTGAAACGGCTGGCGGACATTTTCCGTGGCCGGATCCTGGACGCCACGGACCGGATCTACACCATCGAGGTGACGGGCACCAGCGACAAGCTGGATGCCTTCATCGTCGCCATCGGTCAGAACGGAATCCTCGAGGTGGTGCGCTCCGGCGTGATCGGCATCGCCCGGGGCGAGAAACATCTGCGTATCTAGGCCTATCGTCCTGATCGGTTCAGGACCCAAACGACTCCAAACGGGGGAATCATGAAAGTCTATTACGATAAGGACGCCGACCTGTCCGTCATCCAGGGCAAAAAGGTCGCCATCATCGGTTACGGCTCCCAGGGCCATGCCCATGCCAACAACCTGAAGGACTCCGGCGTCTCCGTCGTGGTCGGCCTGCGAGAGGGCTCCGCCTCCGCCGAGAAGGCCAAGGGCGCCGGTCTGGACGTGGCCTCCATCGAGGACGCCACCAAGCAGGCGGATGTGGTGATGATCCTCACCCCCGACGAGCACCAGGCTCGCGTGTACCGCAACCACGTGGAGCCGAACCTGAAGCAGGGCGCGGCCATCGCCTTTGCCCACGGCTTCAACATCCATTACGGCCAGATCGAGCCCCGTGCCGACCTGGACGTGATCATGGTCGCGCCGAAGGGCCCGGGCCATCTGGTGCGCTCCACCTACGTGGAAGGCGGCGGTGTGCCCAGCCTGATCGCGATTCATCAGGACGCCTCCGGCCAGGCCAAGGAAATTGCCCTGTCCTACGCCTCCGCCAACGGTGGCGCCCGCGCCGGCGTGATCGAGACCAGCTTCCGCGAGGAAGTGGAGACCGACCTGTTCGGTGAGCAGGCTGTGCTCTGCGGCGGCATCACCGCCCTGATCGAGGCCGGTTTCGAGACCCTGGTGGAAGCCGGCTACTCCCCGGAGATGGCCTACTTCGAGTGCCTGCACGAGACCAAGCTGATCGTGGACCTGATCTACGAGGGCGGCATCGCCAACATGCGCTACTCCATCTCCAACACCGCCGAGTACGGTGACTTCACCCGCGGCCCGCGCGTGATCAATGAGGAGAGCCGCGAGGAGATGCGCGAGATCCTGCGCGAGATCCAGGAAGGCGAATTCGCCCGCGAATTCATCCTGGAGAACCAGGCCAACGCCCCGACCCTGAAGGCCCGTCGCCGCATCTCCGCCGAGCACCCGATCGAGGTCGTCGGCGAGAAGCTGCGCGGCATGATGCCCTGGATCAAGGCCAAGCAGCTGGTGGACAAGTCCAAGAACTAAGCGTCGTACGCTTGGTTTGCTGATCGAGACGGGGGCCTTCGAGCCCCCGTTTTTTGTGCTTCTTCGTGGTTTGGCGGGAATGTGCGTGAAAGCCCCCAGGTTCGGTGGCGATTGCCGGGTCAGGGTGGGCTGTTTCGGGTTCCACGTCTTGGTCCCGGGCTGCGCCCGGGACTCCCCTGTGCTCCTCGGTCCGGGCGGCGCTCCGCGAACTCGCTACGCCTGCGGCTCCGCTCAGACAGCGCTCCGCTCTTTTCCGCCCGGCCCTGCGGTGCTCGGCTGCGCCGACGAACCCGAAACAGCCCACCCTGACCCGGCTCCCCATCGTTGGTGGAGCGCCCCCGACCTTTGAGGTCCTGGGGGTGGTGCGGCCTGCGGCGGCCGTCGATGCAGCCGAGCATCGCAGCCGGAAGGGGATCAGCGAGCAGCTTGTTTGAGCGTAGCGAGTTTGCTGCTCGCCCCCTTCCGGCGAGAAGCGCAGGGGAGCGCCGGGCG
>NZ_WHIW01000012.1 GCF_009295635.1 Alkalilimnicola sp. S0819
CAAACGAGGCGGATACGGGGCAGAAAGACGCTGAAACGCCGTTTTGACGGCCGAAATAGGTCGAGGCGGTCATTTTTCGAACAATTGATGCTGTGGCGCTGGTTTGTTCAGCGTTTCCCTAGGGGGGGTATTCTGCTGATCCGTGATGCGCCACGAAAGGGTGGTTACTCCTTTAGACCATGCCTCGGCGCGCGGGTTCATTGGCCGGCGAGGCGCCCTCCATGCCGATACCCCCGGCCAGCTCCACGAAGGCGCGCAGATAATCGGTTCGGGCATCCGCCGTGCGGTAGCCGAGGAAGATCTGCTTGGTCACGCCGTCCGGCCCCAGTGGCACCGCCGCCACATCGAAGCGCGCCGCCTGCTCCTCCACCAGCCAGCGCGGCAGCGAGGCCACGCCCCGGCCGCTGGCGACCATCTGCAGCATGATATCGGTGGTCTCTATGGGCTTGTGGCGCCGGGGCGCGGCCCCCGCGGGGATGAGAAAGCGGGTGTAGATATCCAGCCGGTCGCGGGGCACCGGGTAGGTGATCAGGGTCTCTTCGGCGAGTTGTGCCGGGTGCACGCAGGCGGCACCGCGCAGCGGGTGGTCGGGCCCGACCACCAGCACCTGCTCGTAGTCGAACACCGGCTCGAAGGCGAGCCCCGGCTTGTGCAGCGGGTCGGGGGTGACGAGCATGTCGATGTCGTAGCCGATCAGCGCGGCCAGGCCGCCGAACTGGAACTTCTGTTTGACGTCCACGTCCACTGCCGGCCAGGCGGCGAGGTAGGGCGAGACGATCTTCAACAGCCATTGGTAGCAGGGGTGGCACTCCATGCCGATGCGCAGCCCGCCCCGCTCGCCGCGGGAGAACTGCCCCAGCCGCTCCTCGGCATGGCTGAGCTGGGGCAGCAGCCGATTGGCCACCGCCAGCAGGTACTCCCCCGCCTGGGTGGGGCGCAGGCGACGGCCTTCCCGGTGCCAGATGGCCAGCCCCAGCTGCTGCTCGAGCTTGCGCACCGTGTGGCTGAGCGCCGACTGGGTAAGGTGCAGCCGCTCGGCGGCCGCAGTCAGGGAACCGTGCCGGTCCACGGCGCGGATGATCTCCAGATGAGCCCGTTCCAGGGTTGCCATGAAGGGGTTATCCATGATTGCAGCTAATGGGTGGATGAAATAATGCCATTTTTATTCATGGAGTGCCGGCCATAGCCTAGGGAGACACGGCAAACCAACAAAAGGCGTAGATTCCATGACCACCACCCATAACCTCGGCTTTCCGCGCATCGGAGCCCGACGGGAATTGAAGTTCGCCCTGGAGTCCTACTGGAAGGGGCAGAGCGACCGTGAGGAGCTGCACGCCCTGGGCGCCGAGCTGCGTCGGCGCCACTGGCAGCAGCAGTCCGCGCTGGACCTGGTGCCGGTGGGAGATTTCAGCTTCTACGACCAGGTCCTCGACATGAGTTTCACCCTGGGGAATCTGCCCCAGCGGGTGCGGAATTTTGAGGGCGACCCCCTGGACAACTACTTCCGGGTGGCCCGCGGCCGCTCGGCGGAGCCGCCCGAGGCCCACGGCCCGTGCTCTGGCGCTGTGGCCGCCGGCGAGATGACCAAGTGGTTCGACACCAACTACCACTACATCGTCCCCGAGTTCGACGCGGATACCGCCTTCACGCTGGACGCCTCGCGGCTGCTCGAGCAGCTGGCCGAGGCCCGGGCGCAGGGTGTGCCGGCCAAGCCGGTGATCGTCGGGCCGGTCACTTATCTGGCGCTGGGCAAGGCCCGGGACGGCAGCGACAAGCTCGCGCTGCTGGCGCGGCTGCTGCCGGTCTACGCCCAGTTGCTGGAGGCGCTGGCCGATGCAGGGGCCGAGTGGGTGCAGATCGACGAGCCGCTGCTGGTCACCGAACTGGACGCCGACTGGCAGCATGCCTTCAACCTGGCCTATCACCAGCTCAAGAGCTGCCGGGTGAAGCTGCTGCTGGCGAGCTACTTCGGGCCGCTGGCCGAGAACACTTACCTGGCCGCCAACCTGCCCGTGGCGGGCCTGCATCTGGACGCGGTGTACGGCCGCGACAGCGTGCTGACCCTCATCGACCAGCTGCCCTCCCACAAGGTGGTGTCGCTGGGAGTGATCGACGGGCGCAATATCTGGAAGACCGACCTCACGGCGACCCTGGACTGGCTGGAGCCGCTGCATCGGCGCCTGGGCGAGCGGCTGTGGCTGGCGCCGTCCTGCTCGCTGCTGCACGTGCCGGTGGACCTGGCCGCCGAGCGGCAACTGGACGCCGAGCTTGCCGCCTGGCTGGCCTTCGCCCAGCAAAAACTCGAAGAGTTGCAGGTGCTGGCCGTGGCGCTGGATGAGGGCCGGGAGGCGGTGCGCGACGCGCTTTCCACCAACCGCGCGGCCTGCGACAGCCGTCGGCGCTCGCCCCGGGTTCACAGGCCGGCGGTGCGCGAAGCCGTGGCCGCCATCGACGCGGACCTGGCGCGGCGCCGCAGCCCCTACGCGGTGCGTGCCGCCAGGCAGGCCGAGCGCCTGCGCCTGCCGGCTTTCCCCACCACCACCATCGGCTCCTTCCCCCAGACCGCGGAGATCCGCCAGGCGCGCCGCCGCTACAAGGCCGGCGAGCTGGATGCGGCGGATTATCGTGAGGCCATGGAGGCCGAGATCGCCCGCTGCGTGCGCGAGCAGGAAGCCCTGGGGCTGGATGTGCTGGTACACGGCGAGGCCGAGCGCAACGACATGGTGGAGTACTTCGGCGAGCAGCTCGACGGCTACGCCTTCAGCCAGTTCGGCTGGGTGCAGAGCTACGGTTCGCGCTGCGTGAAACCGCCCATCCTGTACGGCGACATCGCCCGCCCCCGGCCGATGACCGTGGCGTGGACCCGCTACGCCCAGTCACTCACCGACAAGCCCTTGAAGGGCATGCTCACCGGCCCTGTGACCCTGCTCAACTGGTCCTTCGTGCGCGACGATCAGCCGCGCGAGGCCACCTGCCGGCAGCTGGCGCTGGCCATCCGCGAAGAGGTACTGGACCTGGAGCGGGCCGGCGTGCGGGTGATCCAGATCGATGAGGCGGCGCTGCGCGAGGGCCTGCCGCTGCGCCGGGCCCAGTGGCGGGGGTATCTGGACTGGGCGGTGGCGTGTTTTCGCCTCAGCGCCAACGGTGTGGCGGACGAAACCCAGATCCACACCCATATGTGCTACTCGGAGTTCAACGACATCATGGCCTCCATCGCCGCCATGGATGCCGATGTGATCACCATCGAGACCTCCCGCTCGGCCATGGAGCTGCTGGACGCCTTCGAGGATTTCCACTACCCGAACCAGATCGGCCCCGGCGTGTATGACATCCACGCGCCCAATATTCCGGATCAGGCGCACATCGTCGGCCTGATGGAGAAGGCCGCCGAGCGCATTCCCGCCGAGCGTCTGTGGGTGAACCCGGACTGCGGGCTGAAGACCCGGCGATGGGAGGAGGTGATTCCGGCCTTGCGGAGCATGGTCTCGGCGGCGAAGAGGCTGCGCGAGAGCATCGCCCGCGCCGCCTGACTGCGGCGAAGAGAGCCAAGGGCGGCCTTGGCCGTGTGTGCGCTGTATTGAAGGCTCATTTACGCCCAGGGCCGCTCCCACGGGGTTGGCGCAGGGGAGACTTCGCATAGCCCTACAAGGATAAGGAAAACCCCGCCAGCGCCCCGTGATCGAGGGTGATCCTCTCTTTCTCGGTGATCCGTCGCGCCGCCTTGGCGTGGCGCGACAGTTCCCGACGCTCACCAGGCTCCCTGTCCCAGCCACGAAAGACAGGGCTGCCGGGAAGGCGGCCATTCATCGAGCGGACCCCGTAGGCGTTGGCAAGCCTTACGGCCGGAGTCGGCTGCCATGGCCCATGCCTGGCGCTGATCGCACTATGCTTGGGGGGTACGCTCATCAAGGGATACGCCATGCCTGTCGAGACAACCCGGAGCTGTTGCGTCTGTTTCCCCCCGCCGGTATCCGGTGGTTTTCGGAGAGCCGGGTGAGCCTGCCAGCCGCCGGCGCCGCGGCCTGGTTCGCACGCCTCGGTTTCGACCCGGCGAGGCTGGGTTTTGGCCTGCGTACGGCGCTGGCTTCCTGTCTGGCCATGTGGCTCGCCTGGCTGGCGGGGCTGGAGCACCCACAGTGGTCGGCCATGACCGTGTGGGCCGCCTCGCAGCCGCTGCGGGGCATGTTGCTGGAGAAGAGCCTGCTGCGCGCCCTGGGTACGCTGCTCGGCATTGGCGTCGGCATCCTGCTCGTGCTGCTGGTGGCGGACAACACCTTGGTGCTGGTGCTGGGGCTGGCGTTGTGGGTGGGGCTGTGCGCCGGCGCCGGTAATGCCTTGAGTGGCCTTCTCGCCTACGGCGCGCTGTTGGCCGGGTACTCGGCGTCCATGCTGGCGCTGCTCCACACCACGGCGCCGACGGGGATCATGACGATGGGCCTGGATCGTCTGCTGACCGTGCTGCTGGGCATCGCCGTGGCGCTGCTGGTCGGCCTGCTGTTCGGCTCCCGCCGGGCCGAGGACGATATCGCCATCCGCGCGCGCCGCTCCACCGCGGTGCTGTTGCGCCACCTGGCGGCGCGGCTGTCGCCTCGGCATGAGGCGCCGCGCATCGATAAGCACGCCCTGCTCAGCGAGATCGCCGCCCTCGAAGAGACGATGGATATCCATGGGGCGGGCTCACGGCGCTCGCGTCATTCGGCCCGTTCCATCCGCGCGGTGCTCGCCGCGGAGGTGGCGGCGATACTCTGGTTGCAGCGGCAGATCGGCTCCCGGCTCGAAGACGAGGCCATCGCGGAGACGCTGGCGGCGGCGGCGCGGGCGCTGGAGGAAACGGCCCCCATCGATCAGGTGCTGCCGGTGTTGGCGCGGGCGAAGCGCGCCGCGCACCGGGTCCCGGGCCTGACCTCGGTCATCGGCCAGTTGTCCGGGGCGTTGGCTCAGCGCCAGCGCTTTCGCACCCGGGGCAGCACCGAGGCGGCCAAGCTCAAAAGACATTTCATCCTGCACCGGGACTGGGCCCACGCGCGGCGCGCGTTGATCAGAACCAGCAGCGTGCTGCTGCTGGTGGGGCTGATCTGGGTCGTCACCGGCTGGCATGCCGGCGCCTATGTGATGCTGAGCACCTCGGTGACGCTGTTCTCCACCTTCGAGAACCCGGCCTGGATCATGCGCATTATTTTCTTCTGGCACGCCGTCGGCGCGCTGGCGGCGTTGCTCTGCCAGTGGCTGGTCTGGCCCGCCGCCACGGCCCAGTGGCAGTTGGTGGCCATGCTGGTGCCGTTCGTGTTGCTCGGCGTGCTGCCCTTTGCCCATCGGCGCACCATGGTGGGTTCGATGGATTACGCCATGATCCTGCTGCTGCTCTCCCAGCCGGTGTATCCGCCGCGCACGGATTTCGGGGCATCCCTGGAAGTGGCGTTGGCGGTGGTGGCCGGGCCCGTGCTCGCCTTTCTCGCCTTCAAGCTGTTGTTTCCGGTGGATGCGCGACGGCGTCGGGACATGCTCAGGGCCATGATGATCCGCGAACTGCAGGCCATGGCGGCAGACCCCCGCGCC
Organism: Alkalilimnicola sp. S0819; assembly: GCF_009295635.1. Taxonomy (NCBI): domain Bacteria; kingdom Pseudomonadati; phylum Pseudomonadota; class Gammaproteobacteria; order Chromatiales; family Ectothiorhodospiraceae; genus Alkalilimnicola; species Alkalilimnicola sp. S0819. The sequence goes on from NZ_WHIW01000012.1 coordinate 5,557, forward strand.
CCGGCGCGGGCCGGGATCTGGCGTGCCAGGCTGCATCATCGTGTGTTGAAACTGGTGCACTGGAGCAACCGCGCGGATCTGTCCATCCGGCCGACCACCGCGGGCAGTCTTGCCGTGCTGGAGGTGGGAGAGGCGATCATTGCCTTGCGGGAGCGTTTGCTCGGCCCGCGGCTTTCCTCCTGGCAGGCGCGCCGGGTGCGAGTCGTGCTGCGCCGTATCGAAGGCTTGCGCGAGGATCCGGTGGCCGCGGCGCAGGCCCTGGCACGACTGGCCGCCCGCCTGCGGCGTCAGGGGCTGCCCGCCGCCGAGTTGCTGGCGGGCGCGGCACGCGCCTTGCGCGACAATTGGGCTTTCTTCCGTGGCGATGGGCCGGGTCGGGAGAGCGGCACGCTGAGTTCGGCGCAGGCGAATTGATCGCCCCGGCAGCCTGCAGCGTTCGGTGGGGCCCTCAACGCAGCAGGAGTTTCTCCGCCAGCTGCAGCCATTTCCCCCGAAACGGCGGATACACCAGTCGCATGGGGTTGAAGGGGCCGCGGCGGAACACCGAGCGGGCGTGGGAGAAGGTGCGGAAGCCCTCCAGCCCGTGATAGGCCCCCATGCCGGAATCGCCCACACCGCCGAAGGGCAGGTCGTCCTGGGCGATCTGGACGATGGTGTCGTTCAGGCACACCGAGCCCGAGTGGCTCTGGGCGAGCAGGTATTGCTGCCGGCGCCGGTCCGGGTCGAAGTAGTACAGCGCCAGGGGGCGGGGCCGGGCCCGCACGTAGGCCAGCGCCTCGTCCAGGCTGCGATAGCCGATCACCGGCAGCAGCGGGCCGAAGATCTCGCTGTGGCTGATGTCCATGCTGTCATCGGTGTCCAGCAGCACGGTGAGCGGCAGCTTGCGGCTATCCTCGCGCACCTCGCAGGCGGGCAGTAGTCGCGCGCCCTTGGCCCGGGCATCCTCGCGCAGCGCGAGCAGCCGCTGGTGCTGGCGCTCGTTGATGATGGCGCTGTAGTCGGGGTTGCTGGCCGGGTCCGGGTAGAAGGCGCGAAACCGCGCCAATATGGCCTCGCTGAGGGCTTCTCTCTGGTCCTCATGGCAGAGCACGTAGTCCGGGGCGATGCAGGTCTGGCCGGCGTTCAGTGATTTGCCGAAGGTGATGCGTTCGGCGGCGAGGTTCAGGTCCGCGTCCGGGTGGACGATGGCCGGCGATTTGCCGCCCAGTTCCAGGGTGACCGGCACCAGGTTGTGGCTCGCCGATTCCATGATCTTTCGCCCCACGGCGGTGGAGCCGGTGAACAATAGATGGTCGAAGGGCAGGGCGGCGAAGGCCGCGGCGGTTTCCGCCTCGCCCTCGACCACGGCCAGCTCCGCCTCGTCGAAGGCCTCGGCCAGCGCCGCGCGCAGCGCGGCATTGGTGCGCGGCGTGTACTCCGAGAGCTTGAGCATGGCGCGGTTGCCGGCGGCAAGCGCGCCCGCCAGCGGCCCCAGCGCCAACACCACGGGGTAGTTCCACGGCGAGATGATGCCCACCACGCCCTTGGGCTGGTAGAACACCCGCGCCTGGGCGGGTTGGTACAGCAGGGCCACGCCACGGCGCGATGGGCGCATCCAGCGGCGTACATGGCGCCGGGCATGATCGATGGCCTGCAGCGCGGGCATGATGTCGGCGAACAGGGTCTCGTGGGGCGAGCGGCCGCCGAAATCCTGGTCGGCGGCGTCCTGCAGCGCCTCCCGGTGCTTGAGCAGCGCGGCGCGCAGGCGCCCCAGCGCGCCGCGCCGGGTGCGCCAGTCGGGGAAGGGGTGAGCGTCGAAGGCCTGGCGCTGGCGCACCAGCAGGGCGCGCAGGGTGTCGGGGCTGTGCTTCATGGGCCTGCTCCCAGCATGTAGACGTCGAATCGGGTGCTGCGCCCCTCGATGGCGTGGGAGGGGGCGGGGCCGCTCACCGGCGGCGCCTTGCGGGGGCGCTTGACCACCACTCGCCGCCTCGCACAGCCCAGCGCCGCCGCCAACAGCGGGGCGGGGTCCGTCTCCGGGCCCAGCAGTTCGCGAAACAGCTGCATGTCCTTCTTGGCCGCCGCCGAGCCCTTTTCGCCGGGATACATGGGGTCCAGATAGACCACCTGCGGCCGCTCCGCCGCCGGCAGAGCCGTCAGCCACGCCACGGCGTCCACCGCCTGCAGGCTCATGCGCGCGGCAATCTCCGCCAGCTCCGCCAGGCCCGCGGCCCGGCCCAGGGCATCTTCCAGCAGGGCGGCGATGATCGGCGAGCGCTCCAGCATTCGCAGCCGCGCCCCCAGGGCGGCGAGCACCAGGGCATCGCGCCCCAGGCCGGCGGTGGCGTCCACAATATCCAGCCCCGGCTGGCGGTGCAGGCCCACCGCCCGGGCGATGGCTTCCTTGCGCGGTGATAACTGGCGCAGGCGCCAGGCGGCTTTGCCGGCGGCGAATTCCGCATACACCGCGCCGGGGCCGCGTTCGCCGGCGCGGCGCAGCTCCAGGCGGGATGCGCTGAGGTGCAGGTACAGCCCGGCTTCCGGTGCCTGCGCCGCACGGGGCAGCGACCAGCGCCTGGCCAGTGCTTCGGCCTGATGGGCAAGCTCGGGCGCGGCGTACAGGGGCGGGGTGCCTGAATCGGGCATGGCGGTCTCGGGGCTCTTGCGGTGGCTTGCGTTAAGATACCTCAGGCCCGCGCTGTCGCGGGCCTTGTTCTTTCGGAGGAATCTGTATGTCGCCGCAACGGCGCAGCATGATCGAGCTGAACATTTCCTTGTCCTTGCTCGGTCTGGTGCCCTTGTTCGCCAAGCTGCTGCCGCTGGAGGCGGGGGGCATCATCTTCTACCGCTGCGTGTTCGGCGGCCTGGCGTTGCTGGCGTTCCTGGCCTTGCGGCGTACGCCGCTCGCCCTGCGCCGCCCCCGGGATCTGGGGCTGGTGGTGCTGGGCGGTGTGTTCCTGTCGGTACACTGGGTGACCTATTTCCAGGCGGTGCAGGTGTCCACCGTGGCGGTGGGGGTGACGGCGGTGTTCACCTATCCGGCCATCACCGTGCTCCTTGAGCCGCTGTTCAAGGGACGGCTGCCGGGGCTGATGGACACGGCGCTGGCCGTGGTCGCTCTGCTGGGGGTGGCGCTGATCGTGCCGGCGGTGGATCTGGGGGATGCCACCGTGCAGGGGGTGCTCTGGGGCGTGCTCTCGGCGCTGTTGTTCGCCACCCGCAATGTGATTCACCGTCACTGGCTGCGTGATTACCCTCCCAGCCAGATGATGGCTTGCCAGATGCTCGCCTCGGTGCTCATCCTCTGGCCCCTGGCGGTTTCGCCCGCGCAGATCGGCGGCTACAGCTGGCTGGGCCTGCTGGTGTTGGGCATAGGCTTCACCGCCGTGGCCCATAGCCTGTTCGTGGGCAGCATGCGCCATCTGCCGGCCAAGAGCGTGGCGCTGATCGCCAGCCTCCAGCCGGCCTACGGCATACTGGCGGCGGTGATCCTGCTGGGCGAGGTGCCCGGCGGGCGCACCCTGCTGGGGGCGGGCATCGTGCTCGCCGTGGCCATGGTGGAGGCGCGCCGGGCGCGCGCCTGAGGGGGGGAGTCATGCTCAATGAAGTGCGCTTCGGCCTGCGCATCAGCGCGGAGGAATACCTGCGCTACTACCGGGGGCAGGCGCGGGATGCGCTGGTCACGGCCACCGATGGCCGCAAGGTGCGTTTCCCCGCCGCGGCGCTACGCCGCCACGTGACCCGTGAGGGCATCAGCGGCTTCTTCGTGCTGCGCTACGACAACCGGGGGAAGTTCCACAGCCTGGAGCGGGAAGCTTGAGGAGCCTCCGCGACGGGGCGGCGCGGAGGCGGGAATCAGGCGCGGGTATCCAACAGGGTGCCCAGCATCTCGTCGGCGGCCTTGACCACCTTTACCGAGGCCTGGGCCTGGTGCAGCGCGCTTTGGGATTCCACCAGCGCGGTGTTGAGGTTTTCCGTGCGGTCCACCCGCGCGGTGACCTTGGCCACCGTGTCGGCATTGCGCCGCATGGCTTCGTCGGCCCGATGCAGGCCCTGCAGGCCGCTGCCGAAGGCTCCCAGTGCGTCCACCATGGTGTTCACGCTCCCCGCAAATGATTGAATAAGCGATAGTATAGACCACGTGCCGGCGCATGGCCCCATGCCGTCGGTGGAAAGCGCGAAGCAATTTCCTTGTTCGGTGGCGCGGCTTTCGGTACAAACCCGGCTTCGGCCGGTTTCGTGTTTTTTGGGCAGGTGACGATGGGCAAGCAGTATCTGATCGCCGATGACGGGGTGCGCATCCCCGTGCACGTGGAGGGCAGCGGCCCGCCGCTGGTGGCCCTGCCTGGCTGGACCGGCAGTTGGCAGGATTGGGGCCCGGCCGCCGAGGGGCTGCGCGAGCGGTTCACCTGCTATGCCTGGCACGCCCGCCCCTACCATGCCGACAATGGCGATATCGGCCGCATGGCCATGGATCTGCACAATCTGCTGGCGCAGTTCGAGCTGGAGAAGCCCGTGTTGCTGGGCCATTCCATGGGGGCGGTGAACGCCTGGGAATACATTCGCCGCTACGGCGATGGGGCCTTCTCGAAGCTGGCGCTGATCGATATGTCGCCGAAGCTGCTGGTGGGCGACGACTGGTCCATGGGCCTGTGGGGGCGCTTCACCGCCGAGGAGAACGCCCGCTTCATCCAGGCCTGTCGCGAGGATTTCGCCGAAGCCGTGATCGATCTCATCGCCCACAGCCGGGTGGCGCTGCAGGGCAGCGGGCCGGGCATTCCGAAGGACATTCTGCTGGCCCGGCGCCGGCGGCTGGAAAAGCTGGCCGGCGAGCGCTGGATCACGGCCTGGCAGAGTTTCGTGGGCGAGGATTACCGCCCGGTCCTGCCGCGTATCACGATCCCCACCTTCTGTGCCTTCGGCGCCAAGAGTGCCTACTATGGCCCGGCGGTGGCGGAATACGTGGCGGGGCAGATTCCCCACAGCCACCTGGTCATTTATCCGGAGGCGGGCCACGGCCCGCATGTGGAAGCCGCTGAGCAATTCCTCGCCGATCTGGACGCCTTTCTGGCGACGACAGGCTCGGCGGCCTGAGGCCGACGGTGCTAAAATAACGCGTTTTTCGGGAGCATGACGATGAGCGAGCAGCAGCCCCTGGTCGGGGTGATCATGGGCAGCAAGTCTGACTGGGACACCATGCGCGCCGCGCGCGAGGTGCTGGAGGAATTCGGCGTGGCCCACGAGTGCCGCGTGGTCTCCGCCCATCGCACCCCGCAGCTGATGAACCAGTACGCCGCCGAGGCCGTGGACCGTGGGCTCAAGGTCATCATCGCCGGAGCGGGCGGTGCCGCCCATCTGCCGGGCATGGTGGCCGCCCAGACCACCCTGCCGGTGCTGGGCGTGCCGGTGCAGAGCAAGGCGCTCAAGGGGCTGGATTCGCTGCTCTCCATCGTCCAGATGCCCGGCGGCGTGCCGGTGGCCACCCTGGCCATCGGCCAGGCCGGTGCCCGCAACGCCGGGCTGCTGGCCGTGTCCATTCTCGCCAACGAAGACCCGGCCCTGCGCGAGAAGCTGGATGCCTTCCGCCGCGCCCAGGCCGAGAAAGTCATGGGGGACAGCCTTGAATAAGCGCGCCCCCACGAAACCCATCCTGCCCGGCGCCACCCTCGGTGTGCTCGGCAGCGGGCAGCTCGGTCGCATGCTGGCCGTGGCCGCCCGGCGCATGGGCTACAAACTGCACACCTACTCCCCGGACCAGGGCACGCCCACCGGGCAACTGGCCGATCGGGAAGTGGCCGCTCCCTACGAGGATCTGGACGCGCTGGCGGACTTTGCCCGCGGCGTGGACGTGATCAGCTTCGAGTTCGAGAACGTACCCTACGCCGCCACCGAATGCGTGGCGCAGTACGTGCCGGTGCGCCCGCGGGGCGAGGTGCTGCACACCGCCCAGCACCGGCTGCGAGAGAAGACCTTTCTGCGCGAGCACGGCTTTCCCACCGCGCCCTGGCGCAAGGTGAACAGCCTGGAGGCCCTGCACCGGGCGGTGGCCGAGATCGGCGCACCCGCGGTGCTGAAGACCGCGGGCTTTGGTTACGACGGCAAGGGCCAGGCGAAACTGCGCGCCCCCGAAGGCGCCGAGGCCGCCTGGCGGGCGATTGGTGAAACCGAGGCGGTGCTGGAGGGTTTCATCGACTTCGAGATGGAAGTCTCGGTGGTGGCCGCCCGGGGGCTGGATGGCGAGTTCGTGCATTACGGCGTGCTGGAGAACCAGCACCACAACCATATCCTGGACGTGACCATCCCCGATGCCGAGCTGCCCCCCGAGCTGCGTGAGCGCGCCGTGGAGGTCGCCCGCGGCATCCTGGAGCAGCTCGACGTGGTGGGCGTGCTGTGCGTGGAGTTCTTCGTCACCCGCACCGGCGAGCTGCTGGTCAACGAGCTCGCCCCCCGGCCCCACAACTCCGGGCATTTCACCTTCGATGCCAGCGTCACCAGCCAGTTCGAGCAGCAGCTGCGCGCCGCCTGCGGGCTGCCGCTGGGTTCCACCACGCTGCTGCGCCCGGCGGCCATGGTCAATCTGCTCGGCGATCTGTGGAACGATGGCGAGCCGAACTGGGCCGCGGCGCTCGCCGACCCGGACGTGAAGCTGCACCTCTACGGCAAGGCCGCCGCCCGCCCCGGACGCAAGATGGGGCACATTACCGCCTTCGGTAACGATCGTATGGATGCCCGTGCTCGTGCCTTGGCGGCTCGGGCGCGGTTGGCTGGATAGGTTTTTTACCGCGGAGGCGCAGAGGACGCAGAGCTAAAGGCAATAACCACAGAGGCATGGAGTCACAGAGGGTCACAGAGTCGGGACTGTTCAAGAAGTGACTTCCTTCTTCCTCTGTGAAACCTCTGCGTCTCTGTGGTGATATCTCTTCTCCGCGTCCTCTGCGCCTCTGCGGTTCATCCCCCTTTGTCACACAAGGACCCCAACAACCATGTGGTTCAAGAATCTCTGTGCCTATCGCCTGCAGGAAGCCTTCACCCTGGAGGCCGAGGCGCTGGAAGAAAAGCTCGCCACCAAGGGCTTCGAGCCCTGCGGCCGTATCGACCTCAACAGCCAGGGCTGGGTCTCGCCGCTGGGGGCCGAGGGCGAGATGCTGGTGCACGTCACCAACGGTTATCTGATGCTCTGCCTCAAGGAGGAGAGCAAGATCCTGCCCGCCTCCGTGGTGCGCGAGGGCGTGCAGGAGCGCGTCGCCGAGCGCGAGGAGAAGGAGCAGCGCAAGGTGCGCAAGAAGGAGCGCGACCAGCTGCGCGACGAGGTGACGCTCGAGCTGCTGCCCCGGGCCTTCACCCGCAGCAAGCACATCTATGGCTATATCGACCCGAAGGACGGCTGGCTGGTGATCGACGCGGCCAGCTGGAAGCAGGCCGAGGCCTTCAGCGAATTCCTGCGCGAGACCCTGGGCAGCCTGCCCATCGCCCCGCCGGTGACGGTGGACGCCCCCCAGGCGATCATGACCGATTGGGTGGCCAAGGATCAGCCTCCGGCCGATGTGGAGCTGGGCGAAGAGGCCGTGTTCGAGGACCCGCGCACCGAAGGCTGCGAGATCCGCTGCAAGCGCCAGGACCTGCAGGCCGACGAGATCAAGGGCCACATTACTTCCGGCAAGCACATCCGCCGCCTGGGCGTGAGCTGGGATCAGCGCCTGTCCTGCGTGCTGGACGCCGACTACTCGGTCAAGCGCCTGAAATTCTCCGACCTGGTACAGGAAGAGCTGGGCGACCGTGACCCGGAAAGCGCCGCCGAACGCTTTGACCTGGACTTCGCCATCCTCAGCCTGGAACTGAGCCGCTTCCTGCCGCGGCTGATGGCGATGTTCGGGGGGGAGGAAGCTCGGGGCTGAACAGGGTTTTTACCGCAGAGGCGCAGAGGACGCAGAGTTAAAGGCAATAACCACAGAGGCACAGAGGGTCACAGAGAATCACAGAGGCGAGACGGTTCAAAAAGTGACGTCCCTCTTCCTCTGTGAAACCTCTGTGTCTCTGTGGTGATCTCTCTTCTCTGCGTCCTCTGCGGTCAATCACGTTTTATCGGGAGACGACATCCATGGACACCCTGCACGGTTACTACTTCGAGGACCTGACGGAAGGCCAGAGTGCTTCTTTCAGCAAGACCCTCACCGAAGCCGACGTCACCCTGTTCGCCGGGGTCACCGGCGACTTCAACCCGGTGCACATCAACGAGGAGTTCGCCGCCGCCTCGCCCTTCAAGGGCCGGATCTGTCACGGCATGCTCACCGCCGGGCTGATCTCCACCGTGCTGGGCATGAAACTGCCCGGGCCGGGCTGCATCTATGTCAGCCAGTCGCTGCGCTTCAAGGCGCCGGTGCGCATCGGTGACACCGCCACCGCCCGGGTGACGGTCAAGGAGCTCAAGCCCGCCCGGCGCATGGCGGTGCTGGAGACCGTGTGCCTGGTCGGCGGGCGCAAGGTGCTGGAGGGCGAGGCGGTGGTCATGGTGGATGCCCGCCCGGCATGATCTGAATCAATAATCACCTCGGGGGGCATGGTTAAACTTGCCCCCATGGCCTGCCGGCCCTAGTACTGAGGCAGGGCGCCAAGACACGGAGGTGAGCGATGTTCCGGTCCCTGCTCGGATCCCACGACAGCGCCGAAGTGCATCCGCTGGATCGCGCGCTGCACGGGGGTCTGGGCCGCTTCACCCGGGGGCTGTCGCCGGTGGCGCTCTATATGGCCTGGCTGGATTGGGCCGTGCATCTGGCCAGCTACCCGGGCAAGCAATGCGATCTGGTCGAGCGGGCCATGGGCAAACACGCCCGTTTCGCGGTGTACGCCATGAGTCATCGCGCCTGCGGCCCCGATCACTGCGTGAAGCCCAAGGCCGGGGACCACCGCTTCGATGCGCCGGAATGGCAGCATTGGCCCTTCAACCTCGTCCACCAGGGTTTTCTGCTCAGCCAGGAATGGTGGGAAAGCGCCACCACCAATGTGCGCGGCGTGCAATCCCACAACGAGGCCGTGGTGCACTTCGTCGGCCGCCAGATGCTGGACGTGCTCTCGCCCTCCAATTATCTGTTCACCAACCCGGAAGTGCTGCGCCGTACCTTCGAGGAGCGGGGCATGAACCTGCTGCGCGGCTGGCGCAATTTTCTGGAGGATCAGGAATACCGCTACAGCGGCGAGGGCGTGCCGGGGCGCGAGAACTTTCCCGTGGGCGAGGTGCTGGCCGCGACCCCCGGCAAGGTGGTGTACCGCAATCAATTGATGGAACTGATCCAGTACCGGCCAGCCACCGACAAGGTCCACCCGGAGCCGGTTCTCATCGTGCCGGCCTGGATCATGAAGTACTACATCCTCGATCTGCGTCCGGGCAAATCCCTCATCGAGTACCTGGTGGCCCAGGGGCACACGGTGTTCGCCATCTCCTGGAAGAATCCGGGCCCCGAGGAGCGGGACTTCGGCATGGACGACTATCGCCGCCTGGGGGTGATGGCCGCCCTGGATGCGGTGGGCGCCATCGTCCCCGAGCGCAAGGTGCATGCCCTGGGTTATTGCCTGGGCGGAACGCTGCTCAGCATTGCCGCCGCCGCCATGGCGCGGGATGGCGATGAGCGTCTGAAAACCATGACCCTGCTGGCCGCCCAGATCGATTTTCGCGAGCCCGGTGAGCTGGACCTGTTCATCGACGAGAGCCAGCTGGCGTTCCTGGAGGACACCATGTGGCGCCAGGGCTACCTCGGCACAGACCAGATGGCGGGCGCCTTCCGGCTGTTGCGCTCCCAGGATTTGATCTGGTCGCGCATGGTGCGTAATTATCTGATGGGTGAACGGGAGAAGCTTTTCGACCTGATGGCCTGGAATGCCGACGCCACCCGCCTGCCCTATCGCATGCACAGCGAATACCTGCACCGGCTGTTCCTGCACAACGACCTCGTGGAGGGGCGCTATGATGTGGACGGCGAGCCCATCCATTTCGGCGACATACAGGTGCCGATCTTCGCCGTGGGCACGGTGAGCGACCATGTGGCTCCCTGGGCCTCTACCTACAAGGTGAACCGTTTCGCCCGCACCGAGGTGACCTACCTGCTCACCTCCGGCGGACACAACGCCGGCATCGTTACCCGCCCGGGCCACCCGCGGCGTCAGTACCAATGCCATACGCGACATCCCCGGGAGCCGTTCATCCACCACGATCAGTTTCGCAGGGAGATGGAGCGCCACCGGGGTTCCTGGTGGCCAGCCTGGCAGGGCTGGCTGGCCAAGCGCTCCGGTCAGCCGGTCAAGCACCCGGCCATGGGCGCGCCCGACGCGGGTTACCGGCCTCTGGCCGATGCCCCCGGCGAGTACGTTCTCGAACAATAAGCAGCCATACAGGAAGCAGGAATCATGTCGAAATTCGCGGACCTTTCCGGCAAGAAGGGGCTGGTGGTCGGTATCGCCAACCAGCAGTCCATCGCCTACGCCTGCGCCCGGCATTTTCGCCAGCAGGGCGCGGAGCTGGCCGTCACCTACCTCAATGGCAAGGCCGAGCCCCACGTGAAGCCCCTGGCCGATGAGTTGGAGGCCGCGCTGTTCCTGCCCTGCGACGTGCGTGAGCCCGGGCAGCTGGAGGCGGTGTTCGCGCGCATCGAACAGGAATGGGGCAAGCTCGACTTCCTGCTGCACTCCATCGCCTTCGCCCCGCGGGAGGATCTGCACGGTCGGGTGGTGGATTGCTCCCAGGCCGGTTTCGCCCAGGCCATGGATGTCTCCTGCCACTCCTTCATCCGCATGGCGCATCTGGCCGAGCCGTTGATGAAAGACGGCGGCTCGCTGCTCACCGTGAGCTTCTACGGCGCGGAAAAGGTGGTGGAGAACTACAACCTCATGGGTCCGGTGAAGGCGGCGCTGGAGAGTAGCGTCAAATACATGGCCGCCGAACTCGGCCCACAGGGCATCCGGGTGCACGCGCTCTCCCCGGGGCCACTGCAGACCCGTGCCGCCTCGGGCATAGACCGTTTCGATGCGCTGATGGAAGAGACCGCGCGCCGCGCGCCCCAGCATCAGCTCGCCGACATCAACGATGTGGGCGCCACCGCCGCCTTCCTGGTCAGCGACCACGCTCGCACCCTGACCGGCAACATCACCTACATCGATGCCGGCTACCACGTGGTGAGTTGAATGGCGTAGCGAGCTATCCCCTTTTCAGAGCAACACCATGAGTTACATAGAAAACTATCCCTACGATGAGCTGCAGCCCGGGTACAGCGCCGAGCTGACGGCACGGCTCACCCTGGATGAGCTGCGCCGGCTCGCCACCCGTGCCGCGGCGCTCAACCCCGGCCACATGGACGAGCAGTACGCGGGCAGCGATCTGTTTTACCAGGGCATCAGCCCCACGCTCTGGGGCGGCGCGCTGCTCACCACCCTGATCGCGAGTGAACTGCCGGGTCCGGGCACGGAATTTCTGCAGGAGGATCTGCGTTACCTGCGTCCCTTTCAGCTCGGCGAGAGCGTGACCGCCGAGGTGCGGGTGCGCGAGAAGAACGGGGGCCGCGAAGTGCTGCTGGATTGTCTTTGCCGTGGCGAGGACGGCGAGGAGCTGGTGAGCGGCACCATCCGGGTGCGCGCGCCCGCCGAGAAGCTGCGCCGGGCGCGGGAAGCCCGCAACGGCCAGACCGGACGAGGGCGCCAGCTGCATCGCCTGCTGGAGCGCGCCCGGGAACTTTCCCCGGCTCGCACCGCCGTGGTCCACCCGGTGGATCATCACTCCTTCATGGGCGCCATCGAGGCGGCCCGCGAGGGCTTGATCGTGCCCATCCTGGTTGGCCCCGAGGCGAAGATCCGCGCCGTCGCCGAGCAAGAGGGCGTGGATCTGGCCGACGTGGAGCTGATGGATGTCGAGCATAGCCACCAGGCCGCCGAGAAGGGGGTGGAGCTGTGCCGCGCGGGGGAGGCGGAGATCCTGATGAAGGGCGCGCTGCACACCGATGAACTGATGCGCGCGGTGCTGTTCAAGGAGCGCGGTCTGCGCACCGCCCGGCGCATGAGCCACGTGTGGTGCATGGACGTGCCCAGCTACCCCCGGCCGCTGTTCATCACCGATTCGGCACTGAACATCTACCCGGACCTGATGACCAAGGCGGACATCACCCAGAACGCCATCGAGCTGTGCCATGTGCTGGGCATAGAGCGGCCGAAGGTGGCTATCCTCTCCGCCACCGAGTCGGTGAACCCGGCGATCCCCTCCACCCTGGATGCGGCGGCGCTGTGCAAGATGGCCGACCGCGGCCAGATCACCGGCGGCCTGCTGGACGGCCCGCTGGCCTTCGACAACGCCATCTCGGAAGCCGCCGCCCGCACCAAGGGCATACGCTCCGAGGTGGCGGGCCGGGCCGATATCCTGCTCGCCCCCGATCTGGAAGCGGCGAACATGCTGGGCAAGCAGCTGCATTATCTGGCCGACGCCGAGGCCGCCGGCATCGTCCTGGGGGCGCGGGTGCCCATTGTGCTCACCAGCCGTGCCGATGACGCCATGTCGCGCATGGCCGCCTGCGCCATTGCCCTGTTGCTGGCCGATGAGCGCAGCCGAAAGCTGGAGCTCAGCGCATGAAGGGGCTGCTGGTCATCAACGCCGGCTCCTCCAGCGTCAGGTTCGCCCTCTACGCCCTGGAGGGCGGGGCCTTGAGTCCTTGCCTCAAGGCCCATGCCGAGGGCCTGGGGAGCGCCCCCCGGCTGCATCTGCAGGACGGGGTGGAAAGGACCAGCCTGGATCTGCCCCCCCAGGCCGACCAGCAGGCGGCGGTGGAGGCTGTGCTGGACCGGCTGGAGCAGCGGTTCCCGGCGCTGGAACTGCTCGCCGCGGGCCACCGGGTGGTTCACGGTGGGCCGCGGATGCACCGGCCCTTGTTGCTGGACCAGGCCAGACTGAGGGCGCTGGAGAACTTCTCGCGGCTGGCGCCGCTGCACAACCCGCATAACCTCAATGCTATCCACGCGCTGGCCGAGCGCCGCCCGGACCTGCCCCAGGTGGCCTGCTTCGACACCGCCTTCCACCGCAGCCAGCCGCGTCTTGCCCAGCTCTTTGGCCTTCCCCGGGAGTATGCCGAGCGGGGCATCCTGCGCTATGGCTTCCATGGGCTCTCCTACGAGTACATCGCTTCGGTGCTGCCCGAGTACGCCCCCGAGGCGAGCCGGGTGGTGGTGGCGCATCTGGGCAACGGCGCCAGCATGTGCGCCATCCACGATGGCGAAAGCGTGGCCTCCAGCATGGGCTTCACCGCGCTGGACGGGCTGATGATGGGCCGGCGCTGCGGCAGCCTGGACCCGGGCGTGGTGCTGCATCTGATCGAGCAGGAAGGCATGAGTGCCGCCGAGGTGAGCGATTTGCTCTACCAGCGCTCCGGGCTGTTGGGGGTGTCGGGGGTCGGCTCGGACATGCGGGAACTGCTCGCCAGTGACGCCCCCGAGGCGCGAGAGGCGGTGGAGCTGTTCTGTTATCGCGCGCGGCGGGAGTTGGGGGACCTGGTCGCGGCCATGGGCGGGCTGGATGCCCTGGTGTTCACCGCCGGCATCGGCGAGAACAGTGCCGAGATCCGCGCCGGTATCGCCGGCTCCCTGGGCTGGCTGGGCCTGGAGCTGGATCGCGTCGCCAACGACAGGGGCGAAATGCGGATCAGTGCGGCCGGCAGCCGTGTGTCCTGCTGGACCCTGGCCACCGACGAGGAGGGCATGATTGCCCGCCACACCCTCGCCCTGGTAGAGCCGGTCGGTCGCTGACCGCACCTGCCGCCTGCGTCTTCTTGTGCGATACTGCGTGCCATTGGACGGTACGGGACGAGGCAGAGGCACCAGTGGAGGCAGAGGCACCAGCGCCCGCGGAGCAGGGCAACGACAACAAGGCGCTGCACGACGGCGCTACCTGGGTGGATGCGGGCTGGAAGCAGCCCAACTTCGGCGCCGAGCTGCGATCCCGGGAGGTGGAGGAAGCCACCTCCCGGGAACGCATCCAGGGGCTTTTCCAGCTCAACTACTACGGCCTGTCGGCCACCACGGTCGTCGCTTTGCTGAGCACGCTGGCGCTGAGCCTGCGCGGGATTCTCTGGGCGCTGCCCTGGTGCGTGCTGATGCTGCTGATCGTTGCCGTGCGCTGGTGGGTATGTCGGCGCTTCTTCGCCCAGCCTGCAGCCTTCGAGGCCCTGTCCGGCTGGGCGCGGCGGGCGGTGTTGATGTCCGCGGTGCAGGGCAGTGCCTGGGCGCTGCTGGTGCCCATAGGCTGGTCCAGTGGAAACCCCTACGATTTTGCCGGCGTCATGTTCATTGCGGCCGGCTTCAGCTTCGGGGCGCTGGCCACGCTGGCCGCGCATCTGCCCGCCTACCTGGCCTTTACCACGCCCATTTACCTGGCCAGCGGGCTGATCTTTCTGCTCGAACGCAGCGTAACCGGCGCGCTGCTGGCGCTGGTCGTTGGCGTCTTCGGCTTGATGACGGCCAATGCGGCGGGGGTTTCCACCGGCTTGCTCCTCAGTTCGCTGGCCGCCCGGCACCAGAATCGCGCACTGATTCGCACGCTCTCCGAAGAGAACGAGCGTGTCCAGGTGACGCTCGGCTCCATCGGCGAGGCGGTCTTCGCCACGGACCCCGAGGGGCTGCTTACCTACCTCAATCCCCATGCGGAAACCCTCACCGGCTGGTCACTGGCGGAGGCCCGCGGTCAACGCCTGGCCGAGGTGTTCCGGCTGCTCAATGAGACCAGCCGTGAGCCGGTGGGCGACCTGGTGGCGGACTGTCTGGCGCATGACGGGCCGCTCAGCCCCGATGGCGAAGTGGCGTTGCTGGATCGCAGCGGGGACCGGGAATATTCGGTGGAAGTCAGTGTCTCGCCGATCCGCGACTATGAACGGCGGATTCGGGGTGTGGTCATCGTCGCCCACGATGTGACCGATTTGCGGCACATGGCGCGAATGATGTCCTACCAGGCCAATCACGATCCGCTCACCGGCCTGGTCAATCGCCGGGAATTCGAGCGCCGCCTGCGCGAGGCCCTGGACGAGGCCAATCATGGCGGTCGTGAGCACGCCCTGTGCTACGTGGACCTGGACCAGTTCAAGGTGGTCAACGATACCTGTGGCCACATGGCCGGTGACCAGTTGCTCACCCGGCTGAGCGCGGTGCTGCGCCAGCACGTACGTGATTGTGACACGCTCGCCCGGCTTGGGGGGGACGAGTTCGGCCTGCTGTTGAAGAACTGTGACCTGGAACTGGCCGGGGCGCTGGCGAGCGAGTTGTTGGAGGTCATCAGCGGTTTTCGCTTCAGTTGGGACGACAAGGTCTTCCAACTGGGTGCGAGCATCGGCGTGGCGGCCATTCACCGGGGCAGTACTCCCACCCAGGTGTTGGCGGCCGCGGATTCCGCCTGCTACGTCGCCAAGGACGAGGGGCGCAATCGGGTGCATATCGTTTACCCGGACGACGAGGAGGTGAGCAGCCGCCACGGCCAGATGCGGCTGGTCAGCGAGATCCACCGCGCCCTGGAGGAAGATCGTTTCCAGCTGCGCTACCAGCGCATCGAATCATTGAAGACCCCGGGGCGCTCCCATGCCGAGATTCTGCTCAGCATGCAGGCGGAGGATGGCAGCGTGCTCGCGCCGGGGCAGTTCCTGCCCGCCGCCGAGCGTTACAGCATGATGGCCGGGGTGGATCGGTGGGTGGTGAGCCGCGCCTTCCGGCAGTTGCAGCACAGCCCCGTGCTGCAGCAGGTGGAGCAGTTGGCCATCAACCTTTCCGGGCAGTCGCTGAGCAGCGAGCAGTTCGCCTTTTTCGTGGCCGAGGAACTGGAGCGCAGCGGTGTGGATGCGCGGCGGATCTGTTTTGAGATCACCGAAACGGCGGCCATTGCCAATCTGGCACGGGCGCAGGAGTTTATCCGCACGCTGCGGGCACGGGGTTGTCGCTTCGCGCTGGATGATTTCGGCAGCGGGCTGAGCTCCTTTGCTTACCTGCGCTCCCTGCCGGTGGATTACCTGAAGATCGACGGCGCCTTCGTGCGCAACATGAGCAAGGATGCCATCGATCGGGCGATGGTGGTGTCGATCAATGAGGTGGGCCATGTGATGGGCATCGAGACCATTGCCGAATTCGTGGAGGATGCGGCGACCCGGGAACTATTGCGCGAGCTGGGTGTGGACTACGTCCAGGGCTACGGCATTCACAAGCCCGAACCGCTGCCCTGAGCGCTTTTCCGTCGGGAGCCGCGGTTAATTCACCGCGGCTCCACCGTGAACCCTTCCAGGTACTGCCCCCAGTCGTAATCCGGGTCCCCCACCACCAGAAAATCCGAATTCAACAGGGATTCCTTGCCGTTGTAGGGCAGGGGTTGCAGCGCCAGGTCGGTGACCCGGCCGCCGGCGGCTTCCACCACCGCCTGGGCGGCGGCGGTGTCCCATTCCGAGGTGGGGCCGAAGCGCGGGTAGAGGTCCGCCGCGCCTTCCGCCACCAGGCAGAATTTCAGCGAGCTGGCCATGGACGTGGTTTCGTGCGCCGGCAGGCGCTCGAGCAGGGTTTCGGTGGCGCCGCTACGGTGGGAGCGGCTGACCACCAGGTTCATGGGTGAGGCGACCGGGCGGGTGCGCAGGGCTTCGGTGCCCTGCGCGGTGCCCAGCCAGGCGCCCACGTCCAGGGCGCCGTAGTAGCAGCGATCGAGCACCGGCGCGTAGACCACGCCCAGCACCGGGCGGCCGTGCTCCATCAGGGCGATATTGACGGTGAATTCGCCGTTGCGCTTGATGAATTCCTTGGTGCCGTCCAGTGGGTCGATCAGCCAGTAGCGCTCCCAGTGCCGGCGCTCCTCGAAGGGGACGGCGCGGCCTTCTTCGGAGAGCAGCGGGATGTCTGGGGCCAGTTCGGCGAGCCCCGCGGCCAGGATGTGGTGGGCGGCGCGGTCCGCCTGGGTCAGCGGCGAGTCGTCGTCCTTGTGCTCCACGCCCAAATCGTCCCGGCTATAGACCTCCAGAATGGCGATGCCTGCCCGGTGGGCCAGATGGCATAGCGGTTCCAGCAATTCCTTGCGTCGAGTGGTGTTCATGCTTGTTGTTCTTCCTTTTCCAACAGTTCCCGCGCCAGATAAAGCGCGGCCAGGCTGCGTGCTTCGTGAAAATCCTCGCGCTGCGCCAGCTCGCTGATTGCATCCAACGGCCAGGGCTGCACTTCGATGGGTTCGGGCTCGTCGCCCTCCAGCGGGCTGTGGTAGAGATCCCGGGCGAGGATCAGCTGGGTGCGGTGCGACATATAGCCCGGCGCCACGCTCACCGTGCGCAGGTGAATGAGGCTGCGAGCGCCCAGGCCTACTTCCTCGCGCAGTTCCCGGTCGGCGGCGGCCAGGGGGGCTTCGCCCGGCTCCACGCGGCCCTTGGGCAGGGCGAGCACATAATCATCAGTGCCGGCGGCGTACTCACGGATCAAGAGCACTTCCCGCTCGGCGGTGATCGGCACCACCAGCACCGCGCCCCCGCCGGAGCCGGCCAGCCGCTCATAGACGCGCTCCTCGCCGTTGGCGAAGCGCAGGTCCAGGGCTTCCACATGGAACAGCCGCGATCGGGCGACGCTGCGACGAGCAAGAATGTGGGGCTTCTTTGGCATGGTGTGCATTGTACACTCCGCAATCTTTGTCTGTAGGAGCGGCTGGCTCTGGAGAGGTGACATGCTGGACTGGGCCCATATCGACACCGTGCTGCTGGACATGGACGGCACGCTGCTGGATCTGCACTTCGACAATTTCTTCTGGCTGGAGCACGTGCCTCGGCGCCATGCCGAGCGCCAGGGTTGGAGCCTGGAGCGGGCGAAGGCGGATCTGTTCCCGCGCATGAAGGCGGTGGAGGGCACCATCGACTGGTATTGCCTGGATTACTGGAGCCGGGAGCTGGATCTGCCCATCGCGCGTCTGAAACGTGAGGTGCAGGATCTGATCATGTTCCGGCCCCAGGCGGATCTTTTCCTGCGGCGCCTGCAGCGGGCGAGCAAGCGTCGGGTGTTGGTGACCAATGCGCACCGGGATGCGCTGGCACTGAAACTCGAGCGCACGGAACTGGCCAACCATGTGGACGTGTTGATCAGCTCGCACGACTACGGACTGCCCAAGGAGGACCAGCGCTTCTGGGACGCCTTGCGCGCCCAGGTGCCTTTCGACCCGGCGCGCACGGTGTTGCTGGATGACAGCCCTCGGGTGCTGGCCTCGGCGCGGCGATACGGGATTGCGCATTTGCTGGGGGTGGTGGAGCCGGACAGTAGGGCGCCGGCCAAGGAATGGGTGGAGTTCGCGGCTGTGGAGAGCTTTGCGGCGTTGGCGGAAGGCTTGTGAAAGCGATGGCGGCCTGAGTCGCCGTCCTTGCCATTAGCCCCGCCCGCCCCGGCGCCGGAGGGCGAGCGGTGCGGCGTTCAGCCCCGATTCAGCGGCTCCAATTGCACGCCCTCCGGGGTCATGCGGCCGCGCACCCGCACGGTGCGTGTTTCCCCTTCCTCTCCCGGCCCCAGGACGGATAGCGCCTGACGGCTGGCCGCGTCGGTGGGACGCAGGTCCAGGCTCAGGGTGAAGTCGCCTTCGCGGCCCAGGTTCAGTGCTCCCTGGATCTCCAGGGGGCTGTCGCTGTTGCGGATCTCGCCGCGGCTGCCCTGTTCGGTGGGCTGCAGGCGCAGGCTCAAATTGCCCAGATTCAGGCCCGACCCCATGCGCAGGCGCGCCTCCCGCCAATCCACGACGCCGGCCAATTGCCGAATGACGCCATCGCGCACGCTCAGCTCGCTCAGTTGTGCCTGCAGGCGGCCTTCCACCACCTCGGCGGGTATCAGCGGACTGTTCACCCAGCGCAACACTTCCCCCACGGGCAGATCGGCGCGCAGCATCTGCACATCGGCGCTGTGGCGGTTGGCGCTGCCGCGGGCGCGCAGCTCGCCGCCCGATGCCGTGGCGCGCACTTCGCCGCCCAGCCGGCCGGTCAGCAGATGCCGAGGGGCCAGATCCCAGGAAACGCCATCCAGGCGCAGATTCTGGTGGAGCACCACCGCCGCCTGGCCGGACCAGAGCTTGCCGCTCAGCCCGAAGGCTTCCACCGGCACCTGTCCGCCGAACCAGCGCCAGGCGTGGGCGGCGGGCAGATGCACCAGCAACCCGACCAGATACACCAGCAGGCCGAAAAGAATCAGCGCGATGCCGCGACGCCCCATCTTCATTCCGCGGCCTCCAGGATGAGTTGCGCGTCCACCCGTCCGGTGGCCTCGGCACTGCGGAAGCTTGCCGTACTGGCGCGTATGCCGTGTTCGTTGCGCAGAACCACCAGCCAGCCGATCAGCGGGTCGAAGGGGGTGTTGTCGAAACTGAGCCGCACCTGCCGCTGGCCGCTGGATTCCACCCGCAGGCTCTCCTGCAAGCCGGCCGCCCGGGCGGCGGCATCGATGCGCGCGGCCAGGGAACGGCTGTCCTGCGGCCTTGCACCGTTGCCGGGCCCGCCACCCAGGGCGCGCACTTCCAGGGCGGCCTGGCGCATCCATTCCAGCGTGGCGCGCTCCTCGCGCACCTGTTCGCGCAGGCTGGCCACTTCACGGTGGGCGGGCAGCCACAGGGCGAAGACGTAGACGATCAGCCCCAGGGCGATGCCGCCGAGCAGCAGGGTAAGTTGTTCGCGGCGCTGCAGGCCTTGCCACCATTGCTTCATGAGCCGCTCTCCAGATGCAGCAGAGCCTTGATGCGCTCACCCTCGGATTGCGCCGAGCGGGTCTCGGCGCGCAGGCCTTCCAGGCCGTCCAGGGTCGATTGCAGCGTGTCCAGCTGTTCGATGCCAGCGGCGCTGAGCTCCAGGTCCAGCGCGCCGGCCTGATAGCGCAGCCCCCGCAGGCGCACTTCCCCGGCGCGGTTCAGCGCCGGGCCCGCGGCGTCGAGCATGGGCAGCAGCCCGCGGGACTCGCCGCCACCGCCGCGCAGGGCGGCGAGTCGGCTTTCCATCTGACGGCGCGGGTAGAGCACCCGACTGCTCTCGGGGAAAGCCTGGCGGTAGATGTTTTCCACCTGGGCGGTGAGCTCGCGGTATTCGCCTTGCAGCTTCCAGCGCTCCATCAGGGCGGCCCCGGTGTCCACCAGCGCCCAGGCCAGCAGCAGACCGGCGGCGAGCTTCCAGCGAGCCCATTCCCCGCCTCCCTGGCCGCGCGGCGCATAGGCACCACTGAGCAGGGGGATGGCGTGCTGGCGCTGCAGCCCGGCGGCGAGCAGGGCGTGGGCGTCATCGGTGGGAATGCGCTCCACCCGCAGGGGCAGGTCCAGGGCCAGTTCGTCGGCTTCCCGCAGGGCGTCCACGTGGTAGACATCCAGCGCCTCGGGGGGCTGTTCGCCGGCCTCTTCCAGGGCGCCTTCCAGGAAGAATTTCAGTGTGTCCCGATCGCCGCCGAAACCGGCCTGGGGGGCGGTGCGCAGCAAAAAGCGCTCGCCGTCCAGCAGCAGGCTCCAGTGCTCGGGGGCGAGCGGCAGGGATTGCACGTCGGGGTAGAGCTGCTCCAGGCGCAGGCCGGCCTCGGCGGCGGCGTCGCGCCAGCGCTCCAGCACGCTGCGGGCAATCACCGCCACGGCGTAGCGCTCGTCGGCGAGCTTGGGACCGAGCGCGAAGTGCTGTTCTTCCACGTCGCCGGAAATCTGTTCTTCCAGGGCGTAGGGCAGGGCCTGCAGCACCCGTTGACGGCTCTGGCCGGGGATACGGACGTCGGTGAGCAGCAGGTCGGTGGCGGGCAGCAGGCCGATGACCCCGTGGCCACGGGCCGCCTCGGCGGCCTGTTGCAGGCTGCCCTGTTCGCCGGTGCCCTGGATTTCGCCCTGTTCGTTCAGGGAAAACCAGTGCGCCGCCTGCGTGGGATCGGAGGCGAAGCGGATGATCAGACTCGGCCGCATGTTCTTGTTCTTTCAGGTTCGGGAAAGGGCATTGTGGCGGAAATCCTTCGGCCTCGCCAGCGTGCTGCGTATGGGTGTTCCCTCTCAGATAAGGGGTGCGGGGCGAGGCTACAAGACGCCGGAACCGCGGGCCAGGATCTTCAGCCCCCCCTGGGCGCCGCGCTGGATGTGGCTGGTCAGTTCCGCGCGGCTGCGGCCCAGTTCCACGCTGGCGCGCAGCTCGAAATGCCGAGAGCCGGTGGACAGGCTGTCCGCGGCCACCTGACGCCCGGCGAACACCGCCGATTGCAGCAGGCTGTCCACGGACTCGAAGCCGTTCTCGGGGCGCACTTCCAGCAACTGCTCGCCCTGGGCGAGGTTCAGGTCGTCGGCGAGGCTGGCGAGCAGCGGGGCGCCGGCGGTGTTGATGTTCAGCGTGGTCTGGCCGGGCAGCACGGTGAGCAAGGGCGCCAGGCGCTCGTAGACGCGCGGGGTCACCCCTTCCACCATGCGCAGCTCCGTGAGGCTGCGCATGGGGCCGTTGGCGGGCCGGTAGGCCGGGTCCTTGCGGGTGTAGACATCGTCCTCGGCGCCGCCCGGGTAGCGGGTGTCCTGGTTCGGGTCCAGCCAGTCCACCACCGCATCGGCGATCAGCGGGTCCAGCTCCAGCAGTCGCAGCAGATTGCGAAAGCGCTGCAGCTGGCTTTCCACCGGTTCGCCGGCGGCGTTCACCAGGTTGTTCAGGTTGAAGCGCCCCTGCAGATCTTCCAGATACAGCAGGATGTCCGCGCCCTCGAAGTTCAGCGGCAGCGGCCCCTGGGCCCAGGGTTCGGCCAGATGGTCGTGGGGGCCGGAGCGCAGATCCGCGGCGAGGATGTCCATGGCGAAGCTCTCCGAGGCCAGGGCATAGGCGTAGGCCTGGTCGCGGGCGAAGATGTTCTGGCTGCGGCGTATGTCCACCTGCTGGCGGTCGATCATGGCGATGGCGGCGGTGGCGGCCACGGCCACCACCAGCAGGGCGGTGATCAGGGCGATGCCGGATTGACGTGCGCTGCGCATCAGTAGGCCAAGGGGAACAGACGGGTGATTTCGCCGTAGTCGCTGAGCTCCAGGCTCAGCTCCACGGCACGGGGCAGGGAGGGGGGCGTGCCCTGGGCCACCGGCGGCGGCCAGTCATTGAGCCAGCGCTCATCGCTGGTGAGGAAACGAAATTCCAGCGATTCCACCTGGTCGAGCAGGGCGGATTCGAAATGCTCCGGGTCCATGGATTGGTCCAGTGTGGACCAGTAACCGCGATAGAGCTGCCCGTCCTCCAGGCGGTAGTCCACTCGCAGCAGGCTGCTGCGCGGCAGCTGCAGCGGGTTGGCGCGGCCGGCGCGGGTGAAGCGCAGGGTCTGCAACTCGGTGAGCAGTGCCGGCTGACGGTCGCCGTAACGATCGCGAATGGGGCGGTCTATGGCCTGGCGCAGGTCATTTTCCATGATGAGGAAGGCTTTCTGCAGGGCGCCCAGGCGCTCGGCCTGGGCCTGGCTGCGGTCGCGGGCGGCGAGCACCGTCTGCAAGCCGCCGTAGGCCATGGCGGAGACGAAGCCGAAGATGGCCAGGGCCACCAGCAGCTCGATCAGGGTGAAGCCTTTCGCCCGCCGCAGGATCATGTGGTGGGTTCCCCGTTCGGCTCGGGTTGGCCTTGCGGTGGAGGCTCGCCCTGTTCCGGCGGCTGCCCGCCTTCCTGCTGCGCCGGCGCGGCGGCGGCGTCCCGCAACTGTGGGTTTTCCAGAAAGCCGGTGAGGCTGGCGAGCTGATTGTCGTCATTCTCCGGCGAGTAGACGGTCACCCGTACCCGGCGGACATTGTCGTTGGGGGTTTCCTCGATCTCGATGCGCCATGGCCATTCCCGATCCGCCATTTCGGTGCGGCCGGATTCACGCCCGGTGTCGAAGCGCTCTTCCAGGCGCAGTTCGGCAAGCCGGTCGGTGGCTACCCAGTGGGCGAAGCTGCGCTCGCGCAGATAGCTGCCGTTGGCGGTGTGGGCGGTGACCGACTTGATCACCGCACCCAGGGCGATGGCGAGTATCGCCACGGCGATCAGCACCTCGAGCAGGGTGAAGCCCCGCTCATTCGCCCCGGCTTTGCAGGTCCAGCACGCCATTGATGTCTCCGCTGATGCGGTAATGATCCTCCACCTCCTCGGCGCGGATCAGCAGCTCGAAGGGGGTGAGTTCGCCGGTTTCCATGAAGAGGATCTCCGGCAGCAGACGGTCCTCGTCTTCCTCGCCTTGTGCCAGCAGCCCGGCCGGTTCCGCCGACTGGCCCTCCAGCAACAGTTCCAGGCGCAGAAACTCCGGCAGTGCCCGGGGGCGCAGCTGCGGGTCCTCCTCCAGTACCCGCCAGCGCTGCTCCTCGTACTGCAGGAAGCGGTAGCCCTCCTCGTCGAAACGCAGGCCCAGGGGGCGGGCGGTGAGGATGGCCTCTTCCGAGGCCAGCTGCATGAGCACCGCCAGGCGGCGGCTTTCCTCCTGCAGGCTGTCGGCGCGCCCGCCGCCGAACCCGATCACCGCCATGGAGGTGATGATGCCGATCAGCACCAGCACCACCATGACCTCCATGAGCGTGAAGCCGCGTGGTGGCGGCTTCAGCGTGTCAGGGTGGCGAGCGCTGGGCACTTACTCCCGGTCCAGATTGCTGATGTCCGCGTTCTGGCCGGAGCCGCCCGGGCGGGCGTCGGCGCCCAGCGAGATGATCTGCACCCGGCCGCCGGAATCCTGGGGGCTGAGGTATTCGTACTCGCTGCCCCAGGGGTCCTTGGGCAGGGACTTCACGTAACCGCCGGCCTTGTAGTTGCGCGGCTCGGGCCCGCTGGTGGGCCGTTCCACCAGGGCGCGCAGGCCCTGCTCGGTGGTGGGGAAGTTGAAGTTGTCGAGCTTGTACATCTCCAGCGCGCTCTCCAGGGTGCGGATATCGTGCTTTGCCTGGGTTATGCGGGCTTTCTCCGGGTTATCCATGATATTGGGCACGGCGAAAGCGGCCAGGATGCCCAGGATCACGATGACCACCATGATCTCGATCAGGGTAAAGCCGCGCTGGCGGCGTTGCTGCGTGCGCATGTGCATGGGCGGAAAACCTCGGTCTGTGCGTTTGGGTTGCTTATTAGACGCCAAGCGTTTTGGTCTAAATGTTAATTGGTTCAATTATTTATTGTTCGTCGCCGGGAGGGGACAGGGGTGCCCCGTTCAGCCCACCAGCTGGTTGAGCTGGAAGATGGGCAGCAGCACGGCGAGCACGATCACCATGACGATACCACCCATGCCGAGGATCAGCACCGGTTCGAACACCGCGAGCAGGGAGGCGACCATGCCCTCGATCTCCCGTTCCTGGTTCACCGCGGCGCGCTCCAGCATCTGCTCCAGCCGGCCGCTGCCCTCGCCGCTGGCGATCAGGTGCAGGGTCATGGGGGGGAGCTGGCCGGTGCGCTCCAGGGACTTGGCGATGCCGGTGCCCTCGCGCACCCGCACGGCGGCGTCCTCCACCGCCTCGCGCATGGGGATGTTGGAGATGACCTGGGCGGCGATGCGCAGGGCTTCCAGCACGGGTACGCCGCTGCCGGTGAGGATGCTGAAGGTGCGGGCGAAGCGGCCGGTGTTGAGCCCCCGGGCCAGCTTGCCCACCAGGGGTACGCGCAGGAGCAGCCCGTGCACCCGGCGGCGGAAGGGATAGCGGCGCATGGCCAGCGCGAAGGCGAGCACGATGGCGACGATGATCAGCAGCAGCCAGAGCCAGTAATCGCGCAGGAAGTCGCTCACCGCGATCAGGCCTACGGTGAGGGGCGGCAGTTCCTGGCCGATGTTGTCGAACACCCCGGTGACCTTGGGCACCACCCAGGTGAGCAGGGCGATGACCACGCCGGTGGCCACCAGCAGCAGGCTCATGGGATAGAAGAGCGCCACCTGGATCTTCTGGCGCAGAACCTGGCGGCTTTCGGTGTAATCGGCCAGACGTTCCAGCACCACGTCCAGATGCCCGGTGTGCTCGCCGGCGGCAACCGTGGCACGGTAGAGCTCCGAGAAGCTGCGGGGGAAATCGGCCATGCCGTCGGCCAGGGTGTGGCCTTCCATGACCCGGGAGCGCACCGCGGTCATCATGCTGCGCAGGCGCGGTTTCTCGGTCTGCTGGGCGACGGCGCGCAGGGCTTCTTCCAGGGGTTGGCCGGAGCCCACCAGGGTGGCGAGCTGGCGGGTGAGCAGGGCCACGTCCTTGGCGCTCGCGCCCCGCTGCAGGCCGCGACGGCGGGTGGCGCCACGGCTGCTTTGCTCGGCGATGCCTTCCACATCCAGGGGGATCCAGCCCTGCTCACGCAGTTGCGCGCGCACCTGGCGGGCGGTGTCGCCTTCCAGTACGCCCTTGCGCTCCTTGCCGCGCTCGTCCAGTGCCTTGTATTCGAATGCGCCCATGGAATTATCCGGGTGGGGTGGACGCGGGATCGCGGCCAGGAGCCGCTCCTACAGTGGGTGGTGCCACCCTGTAGGAGCGGCTCTTGGCCGCGATTCCCTTAATCCTCCGTGCTGACCCTTAATACCTCTTCCAACGTGGTTTCCCCCGCCAACACCCGCTGCGCGCCATGCTGGCGCAGACTCGGGGTGCGCTGGCGGGCGCGCTGCTCCAGCGCCAACTCGCCGGCGCCGTCATGGATCAGGGTGCGCATGGCCTCGTCGATCACCACCAGCTCGAACAGCCCCGCCCGGCCCTTGTAGCCGATGTGGTTGCAGTGCTCGCAGCCCACCGGGCGGTACATGGTCACCGGCTCGCCGGGGCTGATGCCCAGCGCCTGGCAATCGGCCTCGGTGGCCTCGTAGGGCTGCTTGCAGCGCGGGCACAGGGTGCGCACCAGACGCTGGGCCAGTACGCCGACCACGCTGGAGGCCAGCAGGAAGGGCTCCACGCCCATGTCCCGCAGCCGGGTGACCGCGCCCACGGCGGTGTTGGTGTGCAGGGTGGAGAGCACCAGATGGCCGGTGAGCGAGGCCTGCACCGCGATCTCGGCGGTCTCCAGATCGCGGATCTCGCCGATCATCACCACGTCCGGATCCTGGCGCAGGATGGCGCGCAGGCCGCGGGCGAAGCTCATGTCCACCTTGGTGTTCACCTGGGTCTGGCCGATGCCTTCCAGGTAGTACTCGATGGGGTCTTCCACCGTGAGGATGCTGCGGCTGGCATCGTTGAGCTCGGTGAGCCCGGCGTACAGGGTGGTGGTCTTGCCCGAGCCGGTGGGGCCGGTGACCAGGAAGATGCCGTGGGGGCGGTGGATCAGTTCGTCGATCTCGCGCTTGAAATGCTCATCCAGCCCCAGGTGCGCCAGGTCCAGCCGCCCGGCCTGCTTGTCGAGCAGGCGCATGACCACCCGCTCGCCGTGGCCCGAGGGCAGGGTGGAGACGCGCACGTCCACCGCCCGGCCGGCGATCTTCAGCGAGATGCGCCCGTCCTGGGGCAGGCGCTTCTCGGCGATGTCCAGCTTCGCCATGACCTTGATACGGGAGGTGAGTAGCGGCGCCATCACCCGCGGCGGCTGGAGGATTTCCTTCAACACGCCGTCGATGCGAAAACGCACCACCAGGCGGGCCTCGAAGGGTTCGATGTGGATATCGGACGCGCCTTCCTTGATCGCCTCGGTGAGCAGGGCGTTGATCAGGCGGATGATGGGCGCGTCGTCCTCGCTCTCCAGCAGGTCCTCCGGTTCCGGGAGGCTGTCGGCGATGCGCGAGAGATCCATGTCGGCGCCGATGTCTTCCATCGCGGCCATGGACTCGCCGGTGCTGGTCTCGTAGCTCTGCTGCAGCAGGCGGTTGAAGGCGTCCTCGCGCACTTCTTCCACCTGCAGGGGGCGCTGCAGGCTGCGGCGCAGTTCGCTCAGGCTGTGGGCCCGGGTGCCGGGGCGGCAGATCACATGGGCCCGGTGCTCGTCGAGTTCGGTGACCAGCAGCCCGTGGCGCTTGGCGAAGCCGAAGGAGGGGCGTCGGCCCAGGCCGCCACCGGCCTCCTGGTCACGGGCATCGGCTTGTTGCAGAACTTCGCTGGTATCTTCCACGGGCGTGACCCTATTCGCTTTGGCCGAAGGGGATCGGCAGCCGGGTGGTCTCGTAATCGGGCAGCAGCGGCGGATCCTGATCGGGCATCAGGCGGATGCCGCGCTCGCGCTGGCGCAATTGTTCCTCACGCATCTGGTTGTACTTGCGGCCGGTGTAGTAGTCCATGGCCCGCTCGCCGCGCATGATCTGCGGGCGCAGGAAGACGGTGAGGTTGCGCTTGCCCTTACTGGCATCGCGGTAGCGGAAAAGTTCCCCCAGCACCGGCACGCCGCCGAGCACCGGCACGCGCTGCTCGCGCTCGTCCACCTGTTCGTCGATCAGCCCGCCCAGCACCACCAGGCTGCCGTCGTCCACCAGTACGCTGGTCTTGATGGTGCGCTTGTTGGTGCGGAAGCCGGCCTCGGTTTCCTGGCCCACGGTGGAGGATTCCTGCTCGATCTCGAGCATCAGGGAATCGCCCTCGTTGATCTGCGGCTTGACCTTGAGGATCAGGCCCACGTCCTCGCGCTCTATGGTCTGGAAGGGGTTGCCCACGCCGGATTCGCTCTCGAAGCGGCCGGTGAGGATGGGGATGTTCTCGGCCACCCGGATCTCGGCCTCCTGGTTGTCCAGGGTGAGGATGGAGGGGGTGGAGAGGATGTTGGTGTCATTGCTGGTGGACAGCGCCCGGATCAGTGCGGCCCAGCGCACCGAGCCGCTGATATCGCCCACCAGCGCGGTCATGCCGGAGCCTATGCTGACGTTGCTCAGATCGCCGCCGGCGAGCACCGCGCTCAGGATGGAGCCGAAGCTGGAGCCGCCGGCGTCGCTGGAGCTGAAGTTGGTGCCCACACCGCCGTAATCGCCGGAATCGTCGGTAGCACCCCACTGCACGCCGAATTCCCGCCCCTGGTTGAAGGCGATCTCGGCGATGGCCGCCTCGATGAGCACCTGGGCGCGGCGCACGTCCAGCTGTTTCACCACCGTCTCCAGCGATTGCAGGATGCTGGGCGGGCCGCTGACGACCAGAGAGTTGGTGGCCTCGTGCGCCTGGATGTTGACTCGCTCGCCGGCCTGGGCGCGGCCTTGCTGGTTGCCGCCTTCCGCCTGCTGGCGGGTCTGCTCGATGTTCTCGCTCACACCGGTGAGCACGGGCACCAGGTCTTCGGCCTTGGCGTACTTCAGATACAGCACCCGGGTACCGCCCTCCTGGTCGAGCGGCTGGTCCAGTTGCGCGATCAGCGCGCGCATGCGGGCGCGGCTCGCCCGGTCGCCGCTGATCAGGATGCTGTTGCTGCGCTCGTCGGCGGCAAGCTTCAGCTGGGCGCTGGGCGGGCCCTCGGCGCCGGGCGCACCGCTTTGCTCCAGCCCTTCGATGATGCCCACCATCTCCAGGGCGGAGGCGTGCTTCAGGGGGACCACTTCGATTTCGTCATCGCTCGCCCGGTCGATGCGGCTGATGAGCTCGCGCATGCGCTCCACGTTGGCGGCGCGGTCGGAGATGATCAGCACATTGGTGGGCGGGTAGGCCGCCAGGTGGCCCTGCTGCGGTACCAGCGGGCGCAGGATGGGGATCAACTGGGCGACGGGGATGTTCTCCACGCTGATGATGCGGGTGACCACCTGATCGCCGGCCCCCGGGGCCTCGCCGGGCTCGGGCCCCAGCTGCTTGGCGTTCACGTCGGGCACGATCTTGGTGACCTCGCCGCTGCGGATGGCCGAGAAGCCATGCACCTGCAGGATGGACTGGAACACTTCGTAGAGTTCGTCGGCGTTCATGGGCCGCTTGGAGACCACGGTGATCCGCGCCTTCACCCGCGGGTCGACGATGAAGTTCTCGCCGGTGATCTCGGAGACGGTGCTGATCAGCGCCGAGAGATCCGCATCCTTGAGGTTGAGGGTGATCTCTTCCCGGGGCGCGGCCTGCTGATCGTTCTGGGCGTGCAGGGTGCCGATGCCGCCCAGCAGCAGCGCCCCGGTGAGCAGGGCGGCGAGGGTGGCGCTCGCGCGGCGCGGCCGCATTGGCTTGTGCTGTTCAATCATGGCTCGGCCTTGTTGTTCCTTACCGAAACTGGACTTGCACGGTCTGGGACCGGCCGTCGCGTTGTATGGTCAGTTGCAGTGAGTCGGCTTGGGCGATGGTGTCTATCATCTCGAAGCCGCGATCCATGGAATCCAGTTCCACGCCATCCACGTGGGTGACGACATCCCCCGCCTGCAGCCCGGAGGCTTCCAGCACCGAGGCGTCCGGGCCGGGGTTGATGCGAAAGCCCTGGAACCGGCCGTTTTCCACCACCGGCTCGGGGCGCAGGTAGCGGGTGATGTTCTGGGGGTTGTCGAGAATCTCGCGGCGGTAGTTGTCCAGCACGCCGGCCTGGGGCTGGGAGGCGCCGGCGTCCGGGGTGGCGGGGCGCTCGCGGGTGGCGGCGCTGCCCTCGGGCAGGGTCTCGCGCGGCAGGCGCAGGGTCTCGAAGCGACCCTCGCGGCGCAGGATCACCCGGTCCGGCTGAATCTGTTCGATCGCGGCATTGCCCGGCACG
The DNA here is from genome assembly GCF_009295635.1 of Alkalilimnicola sp. S0819. NCBI lineage: Bacteria > Pseudomonadati > Pseudomonadota > Gammaproteobacteria > Chromatiales > Ectothiorhodospiraceae > Alkalilimnicola > Alkalilimnicola sp. S0819. The sequence goes on from NZ_WHIW01000012.1 coordinate 35,031, forward strand.
TCGTCGTCCACCCCGTAGAATTGTTCCTCGCCACCGGCGCCGATGATGGCGAGTGCCTTATCAGGATTGGGGTTGTAGAGGATGCCGCGCAAGGTCAGGTCCAGGCGCGTGTCCGGGGCGTCGATGGTGCGCGCGGCGGGCGCTTCCGTGTCGCGCTCGGCGCGGCCGAACAGATGCAGCGCCGGCAGGCGAGAGAAATCCGGCCCCTGGCGGGCGGCGTCGGTGCTTGGCGGCGCGGGGGGTGGCGGTACCTGCCGGGGTTCCGGCAGCAGGGTCCAGCTCAGCCGGGCCAGGCTCCAGGCGAGCAGGGCCACCAGCACCACGGCGCTCCAACGCGCCGTGCGGTCCAGGGCAGCGGCGCTGGGTCTGGCATCGAGTCTCAACAATGGCTTTCTCACGCAGTGCCCCCGGCGCGGGCGTTGTCTTGTCGCCTGGGGCGTTTTGTTTTATTGTGCGACCCAAGCTTAATGAAGGCGCGGGAGCGCAGCAACAAGCAGGCGCTCCAGAGCCCTTTTCAATTCCGTTGACACTTCACTATGTGGTCGCTAAGGTTGGCGATAAACCCGTGGCGTGATCGTTGCGCCATGCGTCCCGCCTGGGCCGGAAGCCTGCTTTGATTCGGCCCTCCGGCGCCCCCATAGCGAATCCCGAATACCACCGATCCGCATTACCCTGAGCGATACCTGGAGGCAGCCAACCGTGAGCGGCAAGATCGTCCACGTCACCGACGCCACGTTCGAAGACGAAGTCATCAACAGCAGCGAGCCCGTTCTGGTCGATTACTGGGCCGAGTGGTGCGGACCGTGCAAGATGATCGCGCCCATCCTCGACGAGGTGGCCGAGCAGTACGGTGACAAGCTGAAGGTGGTGAAACTGAACATCGACGAGAACCCGGAGACGCCGCCCAAGTTCGGCATCCGCGGGATCCCGACCCTGATGCTGTTCAAGGCCGGCGCGGTGGAGGCGACCAAGGTGGGCGCCCTGTCCAAGTCTCAGCTCTCAGCCTTCGTGGACAGCAACCTGTGAATTCCCCTGACGGCCGCGCCTCGCGCGGCCGTCGGTTTTTGACCGTTTCCTTCCCGACCCCAATCACTCCATCCCCTGAAAAACATCCCGAACCATGAATCTGACGGAACTCAAGCAAAAGCCCGCCACTGAATTGATCGAAATGGCGCAGGCCATCGGCATCGAGGGCATGGCGCGCAATCGTAAACAGGACGTGATCTTCTCCCTGCTCAAGGCGCACGCCAAGAAGGGCGAGGACATTTATGGCGACGGGGTGTTGGAGATCCTGCAGGATGGCTTCGGCTTCCTGCGCTCCGCCGACAGCTCGTACCTGGCCGGGCCGGACGATATCTACGTCTCGCCCAGCCAGATCCGGCGCTTCTCGCTGCGCACCGGGGACACCATCTCCGGCAAGATCCGCCCGCCCAAGGAGGGGGAGCGCTACTTCGCCCTGCTCAAGGTCAGCGAGATCAACTTCGAGAAGCCCGAGAACGCCAAGAACAAGGTGCTGTTCGAGAACCTCACGCCGCTGTTCGCCAAGGAGCGCCTGTTGCTCGAGCGCGGCAACGGCAGCACCGAGGATCTCACCGCCCGGGTGATCGACCTGGCCTCGCCCATCGGCAAGGGGCAGCGCGGCCTGATCGTCTCCCCGCCGAAAGCGGGCAAGACCATGCTGCTGCAGAACATCGCCCAGAGCATCGCCGCCCAGAACCCGGAGTGCTATCTGATCGTGCTGCTCATCGACGAGCGGCCCGAGGAAGTGACCGAGATGGCGCGCACGGTGCGTGGCGAGGTGGTGTCCTCCACCTTCGATGAGCCGGCGAGCCGCCATGTGCAGGTGGCCGAGATGGTCATCGAGAAGGCTAAACGCCTGGTGGAGCACAAGATGGACGTGGTGATCCTGCTGGATTCCATCACCCGTCTGGCCCGCGCCTACAACACCGTGGTGCCCAGCTCCGGCAAGGTGCTCACCGGTGGTGTGGACGCCAACGCGCTGCACCGACCCAAGCGCTTCTTTGGCGCTGCGCGCAACATCGAGGAAGGCGGCAGCCTGAGCATCATCGCCACCGCCCTGGTGGAGACCGGCTCGCGCATGGATGACGTGATCTACGAGGAGTTCAAGGGCACCGGCAATATGGAGATCCATCTGGATCGGCGCATTGCCGAGAAGCGGATTTATCCCGCCATCAACATCAACCGCTCCGGCACCCGTCGGGAAGAGTTCCTGATGAAGCCGGACGAGATGCAGAAAGTGTGGATCCTGCGCAAGCTGCTGCACCCCATGGATGAGCTGGCGGCCATCGAGTTCCTGCTGGACAAGCTGAAGGATACGAAGACCAACGGCGAGTTCTTCGATTCGATGAAGCGCTGAGGCGGCTTCTGGCGGGATAAGAGAAAAGGGGCCGATGGCCCCTTTTTCGTGTCCGGTTTCCCCCTGTAGGAGCGGCTCATGGCCGCGATTCCCGCCCGCTAAAGGCAATCGCGGCCAAGAGCCGCTCCTACAGGTCCTGGATCAGTCGGCCAGCGTGATCGGATCATCCTCTCGCGGTGCCTGGCCGCTCACCAGACGGGCGATGGCCAGATCATTACCCGCGAGGCTCACCACCTCCAGCACCCCCTTGTGCGCGCCCGGCATCCAGGCGGCGACACTGCCCGAGGGGGAGCGGATGATCTTGCCGCCATCGCGCACAGCCAGCCGGTCCCCGGGCTTCAGGCCGGACTCGGCGCCGGCCGCGAGGTAGAAATCCTCACCTTCGGCGGCAAAGGCGCGGGTAAACCAGGGGGCAATCCTGGAGCGTTCCAGGGCGCTGAGCAGGAGTTTGTCACCCAGGGCTTCCAGAGACAGTCGCGGCACCTGTGCGTCTACCACGGGCAGATGCACGGCGTGGGCGGGGTAGTCGATACCCAGGGCGGTGTCGATCTCCTGGATGCGCAGCACCAGGCGATCCTCGTCGCGTTCCGCCAGTTCCACCACGCTTAGTACCCGCAGGCCAGGGTAGAGGGCCAGGGCGCGGGCGCAATCCACGCTGGCCTCACCGCAGCGGGCGTCCCGCAGGGCGCGCTGAAGCTCGGTCTGGCCGACCAGGGAGAGAGGATAGTCCGGTGCAACACCGGCCAGCGCGGCGCCAATCTGGCCGCCCAAGGCCGAGCCGGCGAGTTCCTCGCCCAGCAGGACGCCTACCTTGTTGCGAACACCGGTGAACTCCAGCGCGGCGGTTCGCTCAGGTGTACGGCTGGGGGCGCTGCCTTCGGCGGCGCGGCGGATCAGCTCGCGCTCCAGTTGCTCTATACGGGACGTCTGTTCCGCCAGTTGCTCTTCCTGCTTGCGGTTGCCGAACAGGTCGTCGAACAGGCCGGGTTCGTCGTTGTCCCAGCTGGCCTCGGATTGCAGAAAGGGGTTTTTTGTGTCGGACTTGCCGGCTTGCTGCCTTTCAAGTTCCGTATTCGGGCCGCTGGAGCCGCAGCCGGCGATCAGCAGTATCAGCAGGGCGCTGGCCGCGCTCTTGAAGGGGTGGCGCATCGGGCAACCTCGTGGGCGTGTGTGATGAAGCGCATAGGGTACGAGAAAGCCGAATCGGGCACAAAAAAGAGGCGCCGAAGCGCCTCTTCTTGTGGAACCTGTTGCGACTAACTTAGAAGTTGGTCTTCAGGTTCACGCTGAAGGCATAGGCGTCTTCAGTAGCAGCATTGGCGATCTGGTCGTTCTCGCCGAGCATGCCGGCCGTGGCCCACACGGTGGTGGACGGAGCGACCTGGTAGTGGGCCTGGAGGTCCGCGAACTCGCTGCTGTCGTCGCCGGCCGCGCCGTTATCGACGTCGATGTAGCCCACGGCGCCAACCAGCTTCAGCTTGTCGGTGACGTTGCCGGTGACGCGAAGGGCAATCACGTCGCGGTCCACGTCTTCCTGGCCGAGGCCGCCAATGGCGTACACGCTGGTGGCGGACTGGTTGTTGTCCGGGCTGTTGTTGATCAGCGAGGAGAAGGTGTCGAAGCCGCCACCAACCAGGCCGCCGTCACGGGTGCCGACGTACTGAGCTTCCACCTTGACCGGGCCCACGTCCAGGGCGCCGCGCAGGTAGGCGCTGAGGCTGCCGTCGTCGGTGAAGCCGGGGGTGTCACCGAAGAACTGACCCTTGTCACCGCCCCACAGGAGGTTGAAGCCACCGGTCAGGGTGACGGGGCCGACGGTGCCGCTGACCCAGGGGGAGAATGCCATGACTTCGTGCAGCCAGGCCGTGTCTTCGTGGCCGTCAAAGTAGGCCAGCAGGGCGCCCCAGCTGAGGCCGCCGGCGGAGCCAACGGCGGCGGCGGCATACAGGTCGCCGTCGTCCTGAGTGTTGCCAAGAGCACCTTCAACGCGCTTGTCGGTCAGCAGCACCAGGGTGGTGCCGCCCATCGGCTTGATGAAGCTGATACGGTCACGACGGTCGTCGGAGGTCAGCAGGTGGTTGTTCCAGTTGGCTTCCTGGCGACCCACGCGAACGATACCGCCGAGCATCGGGATCTGCACGAAACCGTAGTCCAGGGAGACGGTGTCACGGCCGGTGTTGGTGTACGGGCCGGCGGGGCCGGCAATGCCGTCACCGGTCCAGTTGCGATCGCTCAGCACCAGACGAGTGTGCACCTGGATGCCGTCGTCGTTCTTGAAGTGGGCACGCACGCGGATGCGCTGGTCGTAGCCCTGCGTGCGCTCACGCGGAGAATCGCCGGTCTGCACGCTGTAACCGCGCACGTCGAAATCGCCGCCGAAGTCGACCTCGGCCTGAGCCGCGGGAACGCCCAGCAGGGCGGCCAGCGCCAGTGCGGAAGTGATCTTTTTCATTAGTGATCCCCTCGAAAGGTTTTTAAAAGTTTTCCCAGGATGGGCTTCGGTCAGAAGACCCCGGGGCCCTTGCCCGGTCGACGGCGAGCCGCCTGTTTTCAGGCCCTGTTGCGCGTCTGCAACACTCTCAGGGCTTCGTAGCATTTAAACCACGTGGGTCTTTCTACCGTAGTCGGTGTGGTAAATCAACACTTGTGTGCGATTTTCTTGTTGTGTTTTTGCAACTGGGTTTAACCGCAGAGGCGCAGAGGGCGCAGAGTTTTCTTTAGGGCTGCGCCGAGGTTTGGTCGGGCAGTGTCAGGAAGGTTATAGAGTCTCGGTACAGAAGGTGGCGGGTGTGACTATGCGTGTGCGATCAATGTGGCGTCTTTGTAGTAGGCCCGCGCGGTGGTCGCCGGTTACAAGGTAGTCGGCTTCGCCCTGGAGGGCCATGGCCAATAGGTAGGAGTCGTCCGGGTCGTCGGCTTCGATGTCGATGGTCAGACGCTCCAGTACAACGGCGCGCTGCAGGTTGTTGATCATCACGCCTACCTTGGCGGGTTGAAGGATGTCCTGGAGCTTGGGGTAGCGGCTGGCTCGGCGAATTTCGTCGAGCTGGATTCGCGATGTGACGACTTCAAAGCGTGCTGCGCGCCAGGCGCGATAAATCGCATCCGGTGCGCCGTGAGGAGAGATCAGCGCGCTGAACAGGATGTTGGTGTCCAGCACGACTCGCATCAGCGTTTGCGGGCCCAGGCAAGGGCTTCGTCAACTGCCTCGGTTATTTCTGCTTCGGTTCGTTCCGCGTTGTCGGCCTTGGCGGCTTCGGCGCTCAGCTCCAGCATGTGTGCTTTAACCGCTTCTTCAATGAAGCGCGATAGGTCACCTTTGCGGCCAGCGCCGCGGCTGGCGAGGAACATCCGCAGCGATTGGTCGGTGTCTGCGGAGACGGCGATGTTCCACCGTGTGGTGTTCATGTGGGCACTCCGTCGTTGGGTGTTTATGTGTCTATACACTGTTCGGCGATGTGAGGCAAGAGCTTAGATGTTGTGCCTGTGTCGTTCATAAGTTTGAAAGGCCAGGTCATACGCGTTGCTTTGATCCGCTGGGCGGTGTTCGCTGGCCGCAAGTCGCCACTCGTTCTCGAGCAAGGCCGGGAAGCGGGTGTCTCCAGCAATGTGCGCGTGTATGCGTGTGAGGTGCACCTGGTCGGCCTGCTCAAGGAACAAGCGGTAGATTTCCTCCCCTCCGATGATCATCACTTCCGCTACATCACCGGCTTCTGCCAGTGCGGCCTCCGGGCTGTCCACCACTGTGCAGCCTTCGGCGCTGTATCCCGGGTTGCGGGTAAGGATGATGTTGTGTCGACCCGGCAGGGGGCGGCCGATGGACTCGTAATTCTTGCGCCCCATGACGATCGGCTTGCCCTGGGTGAGGCGCTTGAAATGCGCCAGGTCCGCGGGCAGGTGCCAGGGCATGGCGTTGTCGCGCCCGATGACGTTGTTCTCGGTGGCGGCGGCGATGAGGGTGATGGTGGGTTTGGGCATGGTGGGGTTAACCGCAGAGGCGCAGAGAGCGCAGAGTTTCGCAGAGGGAGGCCTTGTTTAAAAGCGGTTGGCGACGCGGCGGATGCCGGCGGTGATTTTGACGGTGTTGAAGTTTAGTAAAAGGCCCAGGCGGAAATCGCCGTGGCGGAGGTAGGTCAGGAGTTGTGCGAGATGGATGTCGGCGAGTTCTGTCACCGCTTTTAGTTCAAGTGGCAGACGTTCGGCTACCAGGATGTCGATGCGATAACCGCAGTTGAGGCTGATGCCCTTGTAGCGTACGGGGAGGGACACTTGTCTGCGGAAGCTCAGGTTGCGGAGCTGAAGCTCGCGGCACAGCGCGGCTTCGTATGCAGACTCCAGCAGGCCCGGGCCGAGGGTGCGGTGTACTTCCACGGCGGCGCCGATGACGCGCTCTGTCAGCTCGTTGAGTTCCTGCTGTTCCAGGTTGTGCTGTGATCGCCCGAGGGGATGATTCAGTTGCTTCTCCTTACTGCTGTCGCGCGCCGTGCGTGGGTGATTGCCCGTTTGTATGGCCTGGGCGTTGTTGGCTCAAGGGTTACCGCAGAGGCGCAGAGGGCCGCAGAGTAAAAACAATCCAATCGTCTTTCTCTGCGGCCCTCTGCGCCTCTGCGGTAAAAACCCACCAAGGCGGGCGTGATACGCGCTACACGGCTACAGGCGCCTTGATGTGTGGATGGTGCTCATAACCCTCCACACTGATGTCCTCATAGGTAAAGGCGAATAGATCCTTTACCTGCGGATTCAGACGCAGGGTGGGCAGCGGCAGGGGGCCGCGGCTCAGCTGCAGATCGGCCTGCTCCAGATGGTTCAGATACAGGTGCGCGTCCCCCAGTGTGTGGATGAAATCGCCGGGCTCCAGCTCGCAGGCCTGGGCCACCATATGGGTGAGCAGGGCGTAGCTGGCGATATTGAAGGGCACGCCCAGGAAGATGTCGGCGCTGCGCTGGTAGAGCTGGCAGGAGAGCTTGCCCTCGGCGACATAGAACTGGAACAGGGTGTGGCAGGGCGGCAGGGCCATGTTCTCCACCTCCGCCACGTTCCAGGCATTGACCAGCATGCGGCGAGAGTCCGGGGTGTTTCGGATCTGCTCCAGCACCTGGCTGATCTGGTCGATGTGGCGCCCGTCGGCGGTGGGCCAGGAGCGCCACTGCACGCCGTAGACGGGGCCAAGCTCCCCCTGTTCGTCGGCCCACTCGTCCCAGATGGAAACGCCATGCTCTTTAAGGTAGGCGATGTTGCTGTCGCCACGCAGGAACCACAGCAGCTCGTGGATCACCGAGCGCAGGTGGATCTTCTTGGTGGTGACCAGGGGGAAGCCGTCGGCGAGAGCGAAGCGCATCTGATGGCCGAACACGGACAGCGTGCCGGTGCCGGTGCGATCCGCCTTGCGCACACCGTGCTGGCGTACGTGGCGCATGAGGTCGAGGTATTGCTGCATGTCTGACTATTCACCACAGAGACACAGAGGTTCACGGAGTGACGCAGCGTAACAGGATTCCCCTGCCAATTACCCTCCGTGATAACGGCAGGCACCTGTAGGAGCGGCTCCTGGCCGCGAATGCCCGACAGGCGTGGTCTATCGCATCGCGCACGCCTTGACGTACGTACGTTAACCCGTACAATTGTTGAAGGTTGAACATATCCAGAGGTGCGTCATGACCGGAATCACAGCCACCGAGGCGCGCAGCAGGCTTTATCGCTTGATCGACCAGGCCGCCGAGTCTCACCAGCCGATCGTTATCATGGGGAAACGGAACAAGGCCGTTCTGGTGTCCGAGGAAGATTGGTCCGCGATTCAGGAGACGCTCTACCTGCTCTCCGTTCCGGGAATGCGGGAGTCTATTCGTGAAGGAATGGATGCCCCCGTGGAGGGCTGTGCCGAGGAGCTGGACTGGTGACATGGACGTTGGTCTACACCAGGCAAGCGCGGAAGGATGCGAAAAAGCTGGCCGCCAGTGGCCTCAAGCCAAAAGCTCAGGAGTTGCTGGCATTGATCGCGCAAGACCCCTACCGCAGGCCGCCGCCGTTCGAGCGGCTGATCGGCGACCTTGCGGGGGCCTGCTCACGTCGCATAAATATTCAGCACCGGCTGGTGTATCAGGTGCTTGATGACGAACGGGTAGTGAAAGTGCTCCGCATGTGGAGCCACTACGAATAAGGCGCAGGCTGGCGCGCTCGGCGCCCGAGGTCGAGGTATTGCTGCATGTCCGAGTGTTCACCACAGAGGCACAGAGGGCACAGAGGTTCACGGAGTGAAGCAGCCTGACAGGATACACCGCCCCAAAAACTCTCTATGTATCTCTGTGCCCTCTGTGCCTCTGTGGTTCAAAAAGACGCTTGCCGGGAACGATAAGCCCAGCTCATCAACCCCAGCCCGCCCAGAATCATCGGCAGCGACAACAGCTGCCCCATGGTCAACCAGCCCCAGGCCAGATAGCCGATATGGGCATCGGGCATGCGGGCGAATTCGGCGAGCAGGCGGAACAGGCCGTAGGCGGCGAGGAACAGCCCGGCGACGCTGCCCGCCGGGCGCGGCTTGCGGGAGAAGACCCAGAGAATGAGGAAAAGCAGCAGGCCTTCCATGAAGGCCTGATAGAGCTGTGAGGGATGGCGCGCCAGTTCGCCCAGGGGCGGGTAGACCATCCCCCAGGGCAGATCGGTGGGCTTGCCCCAGAGTTCGCCGTTGATGAAGTTGCCGATGCGCCCCGCGCCCAGGCCGATGGGCACCAGCGGGGCGACGAAATCCATCAGTCGCAGATAGCCCACACCGGTCTTGCGCCGGAACAGCCAGGCGGCGGCGACGACGCCCAGCAGCCCGCCGTGGAAGGACATCCCGCCTTCCCAGATGCGCAGCAACATCAACGGGTTGGCAATGAAGTTGTTGAAATCGTAGAAGAGGATATAGCCCAGCCGCCCGCCGACCACGGCCCCCAGCGCCAGGTAGAACAGCAGGTCGTCAATCTGCGCCGGTCGCACCGGGCTGTGGGCCGTGCGCGCCCGCAGTCTCCCCAGCCACCAGGCGGCGGCGAAGCCCACCGCGTACATCAGCCCGTACCAGTGCACGGCCAGGGGCCCCAGGTTGATGGCCACCGGGTCTATGGCGGGGTATTGCAGCATGGTTCTGGAGTTCCTTCGGTGTAGGGTTTCACCACAGAGGCACAGAGACGCAGGAGGCCATGCGAGTATCGGCTTGGGCGCGAAGACCTGGTATCGCTATCTGGCTGCTATGCGGCGCTGGTCTTTCCGTGCAGGAAGGCCTCTTCCTCTGTGTGTCTCTGTGCCCTCTGCGCCTCTGTGGTTAAACACCTCCCAGCAGTACCCGCGAGAAAGCGGCTTTCAGGTAGCGCGTCTCGGGGATGGCCGGGTTGATCGGATGGTCCGCCGCCTGGCCCCCTGTCTCCACGACCTGCGCCTGCCGATCCAGGTGCCGGGCCGGTTTTAGCAGGGCCTGGAGGAAGTCCTCTTCGGTCAGGTGGGACGAGGAGGAGGCGCTGATCAGCATGCCGTCCTTGCCCAGCAATTGCATGGCCAGTTGGTTGAGCTGGCTGTAGGCCTTGAGGCCCACCTTGTAGTCCTTGCGCCGCTTGATGTAGGCCGGCGGGTCGAGGATCACGGTGTCGAAGCGGTGGCCGTCCTGCTTGAGCGCTCTCAGCGCTTGGGCGGCATCGCCTTCCAGCGCGGCGAAGCGCTCGGCGACGCCGTTCAGCTCGGCGTTGCGCTGGGCGAAGTCCAGCGCCTGCTCGTTGTTGTCGATGCACATCGCTTCCGCCGCGCCCATGGTCAGTGCCTGTATGCCCCAGCCACCGACGTAGCTGAACACGTCCAGCACCTTGCGATCGCGCACATAGGGCGCGAGGCGCGCCCGGTTGGCCCGGTGGTCGTAGTACCAGCCGGTCTTGGGGCCCCCGGTGGCGGGGACGAGAAAGCGGCAGCCGTTCTCTTCCACCGCCAGCTCGCTCGGCCCCTCGTCGCCGGCCCATTGCACGTACTGCTCCAGGCCCTCCAGCTCACGGATGGCGTTGTCCGCCCGCAGCAGGATGCGCCTCGGTGCGAGGGTCTGCTCCAGTGCCTCGACGATCTCGTTGCGCACCGCTTCCATGCCGGCGGTGTTGATCTGCAGCACGCAGACATCATCGAAACGGTCGATGATCAACCCGGACAAGCCGTCGCTATCGCCGTAGATCAGGCGGTAGAAGGGGCGCGGGTAGAGGCGTTCGCGCAGGGACAGGGCGACCTTGATGCGGTGCACCAGCAGCGAGCGGTTCAGTGGCTGCTCGGCGCTGCGGCTGACCAGCCGGGCGAAGATCAGCGACTGCGGATTGACGTAGGCACAGCCCAGCGCCTTGCCGCCGGCCTCGCGCAGTACCACCGACTGCCCGGCTTGGAAAGCCTTGAGCGGTGAGCGTCGGGTGTCCACCTCGTTGCCGAACACCCATAGGTGGCCGGCGCGCAAACGGCGCTCTTCGTGGGGCTTGAGCCAAAGATCCGCTAGCTCGCTCATGGGCGCTCCGTGGGTAAGGGCAAAGGGGCCGCTATGGTACCCGCAAGCGGGCGGGTGGCGAAACTCACGCCGCGCCTACAGCGGCAGGGGGGGCATGCACCGAATCGTGCGGTGTTTCACGGCTTCCGCGCAAGCCGCGCGTTTTGCGCCGTCCCGGCATCCTATACAATCGTTCGCCTCAAATGGTCTAGGTAATAAATGGAGTGAACAAGGTGCTGAAAAAGGGATTGATCCTCTGCTCGCTGCTGCTGGCCCCGGCGGCGCTGGCCGAATACGTCAGCGATCAGCTGGAAATCACGCTGCGCAGCGGGCCGACCAACCAGCATCGCATCACCCAGATGCTGGAAAGCGGCACCCGGCTGCAGGTGATGGAGCGCCAGGCAGGCTGGGCCCGTGTGCGCACCGCCCAGGGCCGGGAAGGCTGGGTGTTGGAGCGTTACCTGATGAGCCAGCCCAGTGCCCGGGACCGGTTGCAGCGCGCCCAGGCGCGGCTGGACGAGCTGCTGCAGGATGACCAGAGCCTGCGCAGCCGTCTGCTTGCCCAGCAGGAGCGCACCGCCGAACTGGAAGCGCAGGTGAGCACCCTGCAGGGCGAGAACAGCGCATTGAGCGACCGGCTGGAAACCGCCTCCCGCGGCCTGACCCTGGCCGACGAGAACCAGGAGCTGCAAAAGCGCATCGTTGACCTGCAGCGGGAAATCCAGGGCCTGGTCAACGAGACCGAGCGCCTGACCGATCGCAGCCGCCAGGACTGGTTCCTGGTGGGCGCGGGGGTGTTGTTCGGCGGCATGATCCTGGGGCTCATCCTGCCGCGCCTGCGCTGGAAGAAGCGCTCCAGCTGGAGTAGTGGTCTGTAGGGCGGAGATGTAACCACAGAGGCACAGAGGGCACGGAGATACACAGGGGAGAATGATGTTCATCGCGGCTGCGCTTTGCGTATGTGCCATGAACGTCATTACCGCACGCCTCTGTGTATCTCCGTGCCCTCTGTGCCTCTGTGGTTTAACCTTGTTCGATCATGCCCCTTGGTGAGGAACCCACCATGAACACCCCGGACCTTCGCCACATGCTCGAAGCCCTGATCGCCACGCCCTCGGTGAGCAGCGTGGACCCGGCGCTGGATCAGGGCAATCACGCGGTCACCGAATTGCTGGCGGAATGGGCCGAGGCGCTGGGCTTTGCGGTGGAAATCCAGCCGGTGCCGGAGGGGCCGGGCAAGAGCAATCTGATCGCCACCTTGGGGCGAGGCGAGGGCGGGCTGGTGCTCGCCGGCCATACCGACACCGTGCCCTTCGACGGCGAACTCTGGGCCAGTGACCCCTTCCGGCTGAGCGAGCGGGATGGCCGCTACTACGGCCTGGGCACCTCGGACATGAAGAGCTTTCTGGCGCTGGCGCTGGAGGCGGCCCGGGGGCTGCGGGCCGAGGACATGCGTCGCCCGCTGGTGATCCTCGCCACCGCCGATGAGGAAAGCGGCATGACCGGCGCCAAGGCGCTGCTGGACGCCGGTCGGCATTACGGGCGCCACGCGGTGATCGGCGAGCCCACCGGCATGCGCCCGGTGCGCATGCACAAGGGCATGATGATGGAGGCCGTGCGCATCGAGGGCCGCTCGGGGCATTCCAGCGACCCCTCCCTGGGGCTCAACGCCCTGGAGGCCATGACCGAGGTGCTCAACGAGATCCGCGCCTGGCGCGGCGAGTTGCAGGGCCGCTATCGTGACCCACGGTTCCAGGTGCCTGTGCCGACCCTGAACCTGGGCTATCTGCACGCCGGCGACAACCCCAACCGCATCTGCGGCCATGCCGAGTTGCACATCGACCTGCGCCCGCTGCCCGGCATGGGGTTGGAAGCCCTGCGCGAGGAGCTCGACCAGCGTCTGCGCGCGCGCCTCGGCGAGGGCATGGGGCGGCTGAGCGTGCGCTCCTTGTTCCCGGGTTTGCCCGCCATGGAAACCCCGGCGGCGGCACCAATTGTGGCGGCCTGCGAACAGCTCACCGGCAGCGAGGCCGGCGCGGTGGCCTTCGGCACCGAGGGGCCGTTCTTCCGGGAGCTGGGCATGGATGTGGTGATCATGGGGCCGGGGGATATCGAGCAGGCCCATCAGCCCGACGAGTACCTGCGACTGGACCGGATCGAGCCCACCGTGGCGCAGTTGCGTAGCCTGATCGAGCGTTTCTGTCTGCGCCCCGAGGAGACGAGCACGTGAACGACCTGCAGGATTACATCAGCTGGTTTCGCCGCAGCTCCCCGTACATCAATGCCCACCGGGGGCGCACCTTCGTGGTGGGCTTCAGCGGCGAGGCGGTGGCCGATCCGGAATTCGACCATCTGATTCATGACCTGGCCCTGCTCAACAGCCTGGGCGTGCAGCTGGTGCTGGTGCCCGGGGCGCGGCCCCAGATCGAGAGCCGCCTCAAGGAGCGGGGCGCGGAGCTGCACACCGTGAACGGCCTGCGGGTCACCGACGACGCCGCGCTGGCCTGTGTGAAGGAAGCCGTGGGCACCGTGCGGGTGGAGACCGAGGCGCTGCTCTCCATGGGCGTGGCCAATTCGCCCATGGCCGGTTACCGGGTCCAGGTGGCCTCGGGCAATTTCGTCATGGCTCGCCCCCTGGGGGTGCGCGATGGCGTGGATTACCGGCACACCGGCGAGGTGCGCCGGGTGGACGCCGCCGCCATCCGCGAGCGGCTGGCCGCCGGGGCGGTGGTGCTGGTCTCGCCGCTGGGTTACTCGCCCACCGGCGAGGTGTTCAACCTCTACGCCGAGGATGTGGCCTTCGCCGTAGCCGAGGCGCTGGGCGCGGACAAGTTGTTGTTCCTGCTGGAAGATGGCCGGCTGGTGGACGAGCGGGGTGAGCTGCTGCGGGAGTTGAGCGCCGCCGAGGCAAGCAGTCGGCTGTCGCAAGGCGAGGACCTGGAGCCGGAAGTGTATCGCCTGCTCGCCGGTGCGGTGCGTGCCTGCGAGCGCGGTGTGGGCCGGGTGCATCTGCTGGAGCGTCGCATCGACGGCGCGCTGCTGCTGGAGCTTTTCACCCGCGACGGTGTGGGCAGCCTGATCAGCGCCGGCTTGTTCGAGACCCTGCGCCAGGCTCAGTCGGATGATGTGGGGGGTGTGCTGGAGCTGGTGCGCCCGTTGGAGCGTGAGGGCGTGCTGGTGCCGCGTTCGCGTGCCTTGCTGGAGACCGAGATCGAGCGTTTCACGGTGATCGAACGCGACGGGATGATCATCGGCTCCGCGGCGCTCTCGCCCCTGGAAGGCTCCGATCTGGGCGAGCTTGCCTGCTTCGCGGTGCACCCGGATTATCGCCGGGGCGGGCGGGGTGACGCCTTGCTCTCGCAGGTGGAGAAGCTCGCCCGGGAGGCGGGCTTGCGCCGTCTGCTGGTGCTGACCACCCGCACCGCGCACTGGTTTCAGGAGCGAGGCTTCGAGCCGGCGGGCCTGGACGATGTGCCGCAAGGGCGCCGGGCCCGCTACGATGCCGGCCGCAACGCCCGCCTGTTCATCAAGACCCTGTAGGAGCAGCTACGGTTTGCTGGCGGCCATTTCGCCCAGCGCCTGTACGGCCCGCTGATCACCGCCCGCCGCGGCCTCGCGAATCAGGGCCAGCGCCTGGGTCCGGTCCTGTTTCACTCCCAGCCCGTAGAAGTACATATAGCCCAGCGCATACTGCGCCTGCGGGTTGCCGCTCATGGCCGCCTGCTGCAGCAGCGGCGCGGCCCGTTCGTAGTCTTCCGCCATGAAGGCGGCGCGGCCCTGCGCCAGCTGGGGTGATTCCGCCCGGGGCCCGGGCTGGGTGTTGGCGCAGCCGGCCAGCAGCAGCGTCAGCCCCAAGGCCATGAAAAATCCCTTGCGATGCATGTACTCTCCTTGGATGGGATGCCTGCGCGCTGCCCGCGCCTAAAGCTTGCGCGCCAGGGTCAGCCCGTCGCCCACCGGCAGCATGGAAAGCTCCACCCGCCGGTCATCCCGCAGCGCCGCGTTCACCTCGCGGATGGCCTGGGTGGTGGGCTCCTGGTCCCGGGGGTCGGCCACCCGGCCGTACCACAGCACATTGTCGATCATCACCAGCCCGCCCGGACGCAGCAGGCGCAGGGCGTGCTCGTAGTAGTTCAGGTAATTGCTCTTGTCCGCGTCGATGAAACACAGGTCGAAACTGCCCTCAACGCCGGCCTGCTCCAGCGCCTCCAGGGTTTCCAGCGCCGGCCCCAGCCGTAGATCGATGCGCTCGGCGACCCCGGCCTCTTCCCAGTAGCGCCGGGCGATGCTGGTCCATTGCTCGCTGAGGTCACAGGCCACCAGCCGACCGTCGGCCGGCAGAGCCCGGGCCAGGCACAGGCTGCTGTAGCCGGTGAAGACACCGATCTCCAGCACCCGGCGTGCCCCCATCAGGCGGGCCACCAGGCTCATGAACTGGCCCTGCTCGGGGGATATCTGCATGCGCGCCAGGGGCAGTTCCGCGGTTTCCTCGCGCAGACGGCGCAAAAGTGCATCCTCCCGCAGGGAAACTTCGCACAGGTAGTCGTATAACGGCGCCGAGAGCTGAAAACTTCGATTGCTCATGTGTTTGCTCCCCGGAGCGTGTCCTCGGTTCGAAATCATTTTGTGACAGGCCGTACAGACCTTGCGGGCTGTTTCGCTATACTGCCCGAAAATCGCCTTGCCTGCCGCCGGTCACATTTGTATGCAGCCTGCCGACGTCGGGCTCAATAAGAACAGGATACCCAGCATGCCCACAGCAGCGACAAGCTACTCCGGCGCGGGGGCGCCCCTGCGGGTGCTGCAGATCACCGACACGCACCTGTATGCCGACCCGGGCGGCCGTTTGGCCGGGCTGGTCACGGAGCAGTCCTGCGAGGCGGTGATCAACGAGGCGCTGCAGCGCAGCTGGCCGGTGGATCTGGTGCTGCTCACCGGGGATGTGGTGCACGACGGCAGCGAAAGCGGCTACCGGCGCGTGAAGGCCCGCTTCGAGCAGCTCGGCGTGCCCACCCTGGTGCTGCCGGGCAACCACGATGCCCCGGTCACGATGCGTCAGGTGTTCCGTGCCGGGCCGGTAAGTTATTGCGCCCATCATGCCCTCGGCGACTGGCAATTCCTGATGCTGGATTCCACCGTGGCCGGCGAGAGCGGCGGGCACCTGGCCGAGGCCGAGCTGCGGCGCCTGGATGAGGCCTTGAGTGCGGACCCGCGCCGTCATGCCCTGGTCGCGCTGCATCACCATCCGGTTTCCATGGACAGTCGCTGGATAGACAGCATCGGTGTCGCCAATGCGGAAGCGCTGTTCGCGGTGCTGGCGCGGCACCCGCAGGTGCGGGTGCTGCTCTGGGGGCATGTCCATCAGGCCTTCGACGAGGTCCGCGACGGCTTGCGTCTACTGGCCACGCCCTCCACCTGCATACAGTTTCGTCCCCGCCAGGATGAGTTCGGGCTGGACGAGCAGCCGCCCGGCTGGCGCCTGCTCGAGCTGCATGCCGACGGCCGGGTGGACACCGAGGTTCAGCGTTTGAACGCCGGTGATCTGGCCGTGGATCTGCGCTGCAGCGGTTATGTCTGAAGTCGAGCGGCTGAAGGCGGAGAACGAGCAGCTCAGGCAGCGCCTGGAGGAAGAGGGGCTGTATTTCCGCGGTGAGCTGGAGGCCAGCCGGCGCCTGCTCCAGGAGCAGAATACACTCTTGCAGGCGGCGGAGGTGGCCAAGCGCCGCCGGGCCGAGGAGGAGCTGGCGGCGCTCAAGGGCCAGCTGCGCGAGGCGCGGGAGCGGGCCGAGGCGAACGAGCGGCGCTGCGCGGAGCTGGAGCGCGCCTTGCAGGCCCAGGCCGAGGATCTGCGCCGTGAAGCCGCCGCCGAGCAGGAACGGCTGCGGCAATCGGTGCAGGCGGCCTGGCAGGACGCCGAAGAGGAAACCCAGCGCCTGGAGCGAGAGCTGTCCCGCAACCGGCTGGCTCTGGCCGAGGAAATGGAACAGCGCCGTGAATTGGAGCGGCGCTTGCGCGACGGTGGCGGTGGCGAGGACGCGGCCTTGAAGATGCTGTTGCGGGCGCAAAAGCGTGCCCTGCGGCAGGTGGACGCGGCCCGCCGCGCCGCCGAGCTGGAACTGGCCGAGCTCAAGGCTGGCGCGCCGGCGCCGCGTTTCGGTGGCGGTCTGAGTGGTGCTTTCGGAAACGCCCGGTCGGCAGATCCGGCGCCTCAGCGCCCAGCCCTGCAAAAGGCGAAAGACAACGAGCTCAACCAGGACGGCGCCTGGGCGAAGGTCACGCTGGGCGAGATGGACGAGGAGTTCAACGAGGAATTCCTGATGATGGGTGCGGATGAGTCCATGGGCGAGGTGCAGCGGCTGGAGGCCGCTGTCGTCGATCGGTCCGAGCGCTCCGAACCGGAGCCGGCCCCCGAAGCGCTGGAGAAAACCGCGCTCAGCGTTCAGCGCCCCCAACCCAGGAAGCCCGCACACACGCCATCGGCGGAAAGCCCCGCAGCCGCGGAGCGGGTGGACCGCAGCCGCTTCCAGTCCCCCGAGCCCGAGTCCGCCGCAGCCGCCAACGCCTGGCTGTGGCCCGTGCTTGGCGCGGCCGGTTTGCTGGGCGCCGGGGTACTGGGCTGGTTGCTGATCTGAGCTAGATCTCGATCATCTCGAAATCGTCCTTGCCCGCGCTGCACTCGGGGCAGGTCCAGGTGGGCGGCACGTCCTCCCAGCGGGTGCCGGGGGCGATGCCGTCCTCGGGCACACCGGCCTCCTCGTCGTAGATCCAGCCGCAGATCACACACATGTACTGCTTGTATTCCATAACGTTCGGGTCTTGTACCGCTGCCTGAAGGGGACGACACTTTACCCAGTCCCCTGTTCCCGTGAAAGCCCGAGTGTGCGCCCATGTCGACCAACCCCATCCGCGGTCTGTATGCCATCACCGACGCTGATTGCCAGCCCCCCGAGCGCTTGCTGGAGGCGGTGGCGGAGGTGCTGGATGCGGGGGCGCGTGTGCTGCAGTACCGCGACAAGAGCGGGAACAGCGCCTTGCGGGAGGAGCAGGCGGCGGGGCTGAGGGCGCTCAGCCGCGGCCGGGCGCTGTTTCTGGTCAATGACGATGTGGAGCTGGCGGCCCGAGTGGGAGCGGACGGCGTGCACCTGGGTGAGCAGGATGCGGCGCTGAGCGCCGCCCGCAAGCGTCTGGGGCCGAATGCCGTGATTGGCATCTCCTGCTATAACGATCTGCAGCGTGCTCGTGACGCCCAGGCCGCGGGGGCGGACTACGCCGCCTTCGGCGCCTTCTTCCCCTCGGGCACCAAGCCGCTGGCGCGCCGAGCCGAGCCGGCCTTGTTACGCGCCGCCCGCGCCGAGCTGCGCCTGCCCCTGGTGGCCATCGGCGGCATCACGCCGGAGAACGCCCCGGCACTGCTCGAGGCGGGCGCCGATGCCGTGGCTGTCATCCGGGGAATCTTCGCCCAGGCTCACCCCGGCGCGGCGGCAGCGGCTTATGTGCGGTGCTTCAGCGGGCGTTTTTAACCACAGAGACACAGCGCGCACGGAGCCTGGATCCATCCGGGCACTTGCAGCCTCTGTCGGCGTCCCTGTACTTCGCGCATCCGCTTTCTCGGTGCAACGCCGGGCCCTCTGTGTCGCTGTGGTGAATCCCCCGGCTCCACCATGGAACCAGCCTTGCTAGAATCCCCTATCCATTTCAAACACTGGAGCAGCACATGTCCCGGTCCCAGGAATTGTTCGAGCAGGCCCAGGCCCATATCGTCGGCGGGGTGAATTCACCGGTGCGCGCCTTCAACGGCGTGGGCGGCGATCCGCTTTTCATCGAGCGCGGTGAAGGTCCCTGGGTGTTCGATGTCGACGGTGCACGCTACATCGATTACGTCAACTCCTGGGGCCCTCTGGTGCTGGGCCATGCCCACCCCGAGGTGCTCTCGGCGGTACAGGAGGCCGCCGCCCGCGGGCTGAGCTTCGGCGCGCCCACCGAGGTGGAGATTCGCATGGCGGAGCAGGTCAAGGCGCTGATGCCCTCCATCGAGCTGCTGCGCATGGTCAACTCCGGCACCGAGGCGACCATGAGCGCCTTGCGTCTGGCCCGGGGTTACACCGGGCGCGACCGTATCGTGAAGTTCGAGGGCTGTTACCACGGCCACTCGGATTCCCTGCTGGTGAAGGCCGGCTCCGGGGCGCTGACCCTGGGCGTGCCCACCTCCCCCGGCGTGCCGGCGGCCATGGCCGAGCAGACCCTGACGCTGCCCTACAACGATGTGGCGGCGCTGGAGCAGGTGTTCGCCGACTACCCGGAGCAGATCGCCGCGGTGATCGTGGAGCCGGTGGCCGGCAACATGAACTGCGTGCCGGGGCAGGCGGCGTTTCTCGCCGCCCTGCGCGAGCAGTGCGACCGCCACGGCACGGTGCTGATCTTCGATGAGGTAATGAGCGGCTTCCGTGTCGCCCTGGGCGGCGCCCAGGCCCACTACGGCATCACGCCGGATCTGAGCTGCCTGGGCAAGGTGATCGGCGGCGGCATGCCGGTGGGCGCCTTTGGTGGCAAGCGCGAGATCATGGCGCAACTCGCCCCGCTGGGACCGGTCTACCAGGCGGGCACCCTGGCGGGTAACCCGGTGGCCATGGCCGCGGGGCTGCGTACTCTGGAGCTGCTGAGCGCGCCGGGGGTGTTCGAAGCCTTGAGCGCGCGCACCGCGCAACTGGCCGAAGGGCTGCGGGAGCGGGCCGCCGCCGCCGATGTGCCGGTGGTGGTCAACCAGCTGGGCAGCATGTTTGGTCTGTTTTTCACCGACCAGCCGGCGGTGACGAGCTTTGCCCAGGTCATGGCCTGTGACGCCGAGCGTTTCAAGCGCTTCTTCCATGCCATGCTGGATGAAGGGGTGTACCTGGCGCCCTCGGCGTTCGAGGCCGGCTTCGTCTCCACTGCCCACGATGAGGCGGCGCTCAGCCAGACCCTGGCGGCGGCGGAGCGGGCCTTCGGGCGGCTCTAGGAGGCGCCGGCCATGGACGGGCTGGAGCCGCTGCTGGAGTGGATACGTCAGCACCCGCACTGGGCGGGTTTCGCGCTTTTCCTGATCGCTCTGACCGAATCCCTGGCGGCGGTGGGCCTGTTCGTACCCGGTGCGGCGCTGATGTTCGGCGCGGGCACCTTGATCGCCGGCGGTCATATGAGCCTGGGCAGCAGCATTGCCTGGGCCATCGCCGGCGCGGTGCTGGGGGACAGCCTCAGTTACTGGCTGGGTAGCCACTATGGTGCAAGGCTTGCCGGACGCTGGCCATTCTCCCGATACCCGCGCCTGCTGGTCCGCAGCGAGCGTTTCTTCGAGCGCCATGGCGGCAAGAGCGTTCTGCTCGGCCGCTTCGTCGGCCCCATACGCCCGGTGATCCCGGCGGTGGCGGGGATGGCGGGGATGCCCCGGGGGCGTTTTCTGCTGGTGAATGTGCTCTCGGCGCTGGTCTGGGCGCCGGCCTATCTGCTGCCCGGTGCCGTGTTCGCGGCCTCTCTCTCCTTGGCGGCCGAAGTGGCCGCCCGGCTACTGGCGCTGCTGGCCGCCGCGGCGCTGGCCGGCTGGCTGGGAGTGTTGGCCTTCAGCGCGTTGCACAGCGGGCTGCGCCGCACCGCGCTGGCCCGCTATCTGGGCCAGCGGCGCGGTTTGTGGCTGGGCCTGGCGGCGGTGCTGATCTGCGTGCCCCTGCTGACCCTGGCGGCCTATACCTGGCAGCTGCGTCAGCCCCTGCCGCCCCGCCTGCTGACCCCGGCCGAGTGGGCCGGGCAGGTCTTGCCCTCATTGCCCGAAAGGCGGCTCGCCCTGGTCGATGAAAAAGACCGTTTCGCTTTCTACTGGGCGGCGGAGGAGCAGCGCCTGGCGGCGCGATTGGTGGCAGCCGGCTGGCTGCCGGGGCGCAAGTTCGACCTGCATGGCATGCTGCGCTGGCTCAGCCCGAACCCCCAGCCCGAGGTGTTGCCACCGCTGCCGCGCTGGCATCGAGCTCAGTTGCCCCGGCACGTGTTCGTGCGCCCGGTGGCCGGTATGGAGCACCAGCGGTGGGTGATGGAGCTGTGGCGCAGCCCGGTCCGAGTGGATGGTCTGGGGCCCGTGTGGCAGGGGCGGCTGGTGCGCGAGCATCTGCGCCCCGGTTGGCCCTTGAGCTGGCAGGAGGCTGATACCGTTGAGCCTTGGCCCTTGCTGGAGAACGTGAAAGGGCTGCGCCTAGGGGATGAGCAGCCGATTCCCCGCCTCTGGTTCGCGCCGCCGCCCTCTCTGTAGGCGCGGCGTGGGGCGATGATTCTCGCTAGCCACGGGCCTTGGAAAAGCATGCGCGGCCATAGGCCGCTCCGGCCTGGGGAGGGGGCTGTCAGGTGTCGTTGGTGGAGGGTACCCGTCCCTGAGTGAGGCTGGCCAGCAGCGCCACCGGGTCATCGAGCGCAAGCAGGGCTTGCTTGTCTTCCAGACGCAAGGGCAGGACTTCCGCCAGGCGGCAACCCACCCAGTAGGCATCGTTGAAACGGAGCGGCTCGGATTCCGGCAGGCAGCCGGATTGAGCAAGGATGCGCTCCAGCCGCGCCGCCAGCGCGCTGTACTCGTCCGGCAGGGCAAGCTCGGGCGCTTCCGGGAGCCATTCGATGTCCCCCATCTGCAGCTCCAGGGCGCCCACATGGACATCGTATATGCGAAAACGCCGCTCGCCGCGCACGGTGATGCCCAGCAGCCCATTGGGCGCGCGCTCCCAGTCGATGATGCGGGCGCTGGTGCCCAGGGCATAGGGCAGGGCGGCGGGGCCGACCTCCAGGCCGCGCTCGATCAGGCACACGCCGAAGGGGGCGTCGTTGCGCAGGCAATCGCGCACCAGGTCCAGA
The DNA here is from genome assembly GCF_009295635.1 of Alkalilimnicola sp. S0819. NCBI lineage: Bacteria > Pseudomonadati > Pseudomonadota > Gammaproteobacteria > Chromatiales > Ectothiorhodospiraceae > Alkalilimnicola > Alkalilimnicola sp. S0819. Next base: position 56,750 of record NZ_WHIW01000012.1, read on the forward strand.
TATCGGGGTTCGAACACCCGCAGGCGCAGCAGGCCGCCCGGGAAGAGCACGGTGTGCAAAGGGAAAAGCGGGAGTTGTTCCATGCCTGAACGGAATTCCTTGTTGTCACGGTGCCCGGCCTCCGGCCGTGCAGAGTCGCCGCGCGTAGCGTCGCTGGCCTTCTCCTAGATGGGGCGGGCGCGGGCCCGCTCCAAGGGCGCGTGCCTGCCTGTCCGCAGCTTGGCGCAGCGCCGGGCGGTCTGCAACTCGGTACAGGTCGGCGGTTCAGGCTCTGCCGGAGCGAAGGGTGAGCCGGGTTCAATGTCCGTCGCTGGCCAGGCCGTCCAGCAGCTTGCTGTGGATGCCGCCAAAGCCGCCGTTGCTCATCACCAGAATCTGATCGCCCGGGCGTGCCTCGGCCAGCACGGCGGCCACCAGTTCATCGATGCTCTCGGCGGAGCGGGCCCGCTCACTCAGCGGGGCGAGGGCCTCCTCCACCCGCCAGGCCAGGCCCGGACTCTGCAACACGAAGCTCAGATCCGCCCCGCGCAGCGCGGGGGCGAGCTGGTGTCGGTGCTTGCCCAGGCGCATGGTGTTGGAGCGGGGCTCGGTGACCGCCAGTATCCGTCCCTCGCCGGTTTGGGCGCGCAGTGCCTCCAGCGTTGCGGCGATGGCCGTGGGGTGGTGGGCGAAGTCGTCGATCACCCGTACGCCGCCCGCCTCGCCGCGCAGTTCCAGTCGGCGTTTGATGCCGCGGAAGTCCGCCAGCGCCTGGGCGGACTGCGCCAGTGGCACGCCCACGTGGCGCGCGGCGAGCATGGCCCCGAGGGCGTTGCGGGCATTGTGCTCGCCACCCAGCGCCCAGCGGGCGCTCTGGGGGGCTGCGTTCTCACCCAGCAGGGTGAATTCCCGCTGATCGGCACTCAGCCCCGCCAGCCGCCAGTCGTTGTCGGTGCCAGAGCCGAAGCGTTCCACCGGTGTCCAGCACCCCATGGCCAGCATCTCGGCCACCGCCGGCTGGTCGCCGTTGACGATCAGTCGGCCGCCGCCCGGCACGGTGCGCACCAGGTGATGGAACTGGCGCTGAATGGCGGCGAGGTCCGGGAAGATGTCCGCGTGGTCGAACTCCAGGTTGTTCACCAGCAGGGTGCGCGGGCCGAAGTGCACGAATTTGGAGCGTTTGTCGAAGAACGCGCTGTCGTATTCGTCGGCCTCGATGACGAAGAAATCGGTCTCGCCCAGCCGGGCGGAGAGGCCGAAGTTCGCCGGGACGCCACCGATGAGAAAGCCCGGCGCCAGCCCCGCGGCCTCCAGCAGCCAAGCGAGAACGCTGGCGGTGGTGGTCTTGCCGTGGGTGCCGCTGACCGCCAATACCCATTTATCGCGCAGGATGTTTTCGGCCAGCCACTGGGGGCCGGAGCGGTAGGGCAGACCGCGTTCCAGCACCGCCTCCACCGCCGGGTTGCCGCGGGAGAGTGCATTACCGATCACCACGCAGTCGGGGGCGGGTTCCAGTTGCCCGGGGTCGTAGCCTTGGTGAATCCGGATGCCGTGCGCGGCGAGCATATCGCTCATGGGCGGGTAGACGTTGACGTCGCTGCCGCTGACGGTGTGGCCCGCCTCGCGGGCCAGCAGCGCGATGCCGCCCATGAAGGTGCCGCAGATCCCGAGTATATGTATATGCATGGGGCTCACAGGAAGATCAGGCTGTTGATGAAGAAGTAGGCCAAGGCCACCGCCCAGGCCGCGGGGCGGTGAAAATCCAGGGCGTTGCGGAAGATGTGCGCGCTCACCGCCAGGTACCAGCCGAGGATCCCCAGCAGGATCCAGGCGCCGGCGCCCTGGGCCCCGGCGATATTCAGGGGCAGTGCGGCTATGCTCAGAATCAGATCGGCGCCGAACAGGGCGGTGGCCGTCTGCACGAAGCGCGGCAGGCGGTCACGCAGGTACAGGGCCAGCAGGACGAAGCCCAGTGCCAGACCGGTGCCCAGGGTGAGGATCAGCAGCGCGGCGCTCGCGTCCACGACGCCGCGCAGGGTGATGTAACCCACGAGCAGGTTCAGCGCCACGGTGCGCAGCAGCAAGGACCTTTCGGGGGGCATGTCCTGCGGCCCGAGGCGGAACAGGCACAAATGCAGAAAGGCTCGAAGCAACTGAACGGTATTCACGCGGCGATCGTCCGGTGCCTGAAAAGAGAGAGGAAGAGGGCATAGTAAAGGAGGAGCAGCATGGTAGTCGAAAAGCGCCTGGAAGAGGGCATGCGGGTCGGCAGTTTGCGGGTGCTTTGGCCAAATGGCCGTGCCCGAACCTTCGGGGAGGGCGCGCCACGGGCGGAGTGGGTGCTTCATCGCCCTGAAGCCTTGAAGCGCGTCGCCGCCGACCCACACTTCATGCTCGGCCAAACCTATATGGACGGCGATTGGAGCGCGGGGGAGGGGGGCTTGCCCGCCTTGCTGGAAGTACTGATGCGCAATCTGGGTCGGCCGCCGGGGCGCTCCGGCTGGCGCAAGGGGCTGAGCATGCTGTTGAAGCCCCTGCAGCAGTGGAACCGGGCCGCGGCATCCCGGCGCAATGTGTCGCACCACTACGATCTGGACGAATCACTGTTCCGGCGCTTTCTCGATGAAGACATGCAGTACTCCTGCGCCTATTTCGCCCGCCCCGAGATGAGCCTGGAGGCCGCGCAACGGGCCAAGGTGGAGCATATCCGCCGCAAGTTGCTGCTGGAGCCCGGTCAGCGGGTGCTGGACATCGGTTGCGGTTGGGGCGGCCTGGCCATTTACCTCGCCGAACAGGGCGGGGCGCGGGTGACGGGGCTGACGCTTTCGAAGGAGCAGGCCCGGGTAGCCCGGCAGCGGGTGCGGGAGCGGGGGCTGGAGGGGCAGGTGGAGATTCTGCTCGAAGACTACCGCGAGCACGATGCCCGCTACGACCGGGTGGTCAGCGTGGGCATGTTCGAGCACGTGGGCGTGCCCTATTACGACACCTACTTCAGCGCGGTGCGCGAGCGCTTGACCGAGGAGGGTATCGCCCTGATTCATACCATCGGCCGCAGCTCTCCGCCGGGTCTGACCAATGCCTGGATACGGCGCTATATCTTCCCGGGCGGTTACATCCCGGCCATGTCCGAAATGGCGGCCGCGGTAGAGCGCAGCGGGCTGGTGACCGCGGATGTGGAAGTGCTGCGTCTGCATTACGCGCGCACCCTGGCGCAATGGCTGGAGCGTTTCGGGCGGGTGCGGGAGCAGGTGGCCGCCGAGAAGGATGAGCGCTTTTGCCGGATGTGGGAGTTCTACCTGGCGGCCTGTGAAGCGAGTTTCCGCTTTGCGGATCTGGTGGTGTTCCATTTCCAGCTGAGTCGGGCGCTGGCGGCGGTGCCGGTGACGCGGGATTATCTGTACGAAGAGCCAGCGCCGGAGGCGGGGAGGGCGCGGGTGGCGGGGTAGCGGGTCGGGGGTGTCCTCGATGCCGCTGCGCGGCACCGTGGCGCCGTCGGGTCCTCGCGCCCTCGCGCCCGGCCAGAGGGCCCAGGGAATTGCGCCGTGCCTGCTTAGCGCCTCCGCGCGCTTTCCGTTATCCTTGCCGCGCCCCGGTAAACTCATATCTAAGGAGACCCCATGGCCGAGCCGAAGAATGCCTTCTACGCCCAATCCGGCGGTGTCACTGCCGTGATCAACGCTTCCGCCTGCGGGGTGCTGGAAACGGCACGGCGGCATCCGCGGCACATCGGCAAGGTCTACGCGGGGCGTAACGGCATCATCGGCGCGCTGCGTGAGGACCTGATCGACACCGGTCTGGAGAGCGAAGAGGCCATCGCCTCGCTGCGCTACACGCCCGCCGGCGCCTTCGGTTCCTGTCGCTACAAGCTGAAGGGGCTGGACGCCAACCGCACCGAATACGAGCGGCTGATCGAGGTCTTCGAGGCCCACAACATCGGCTACTTCTTCTACAACGGCGGCGGCGACTCCGCCGACACCTGCCTGAAGATCGCCCAGCTCGGCGAAACCATGGGGTATCCCATTCAGGCCATCCACGTGCCCAAGACCGTGGACAACGATCTGCCGGTCACCGATTGCTCACCGGGCTTCGGCTCGGTGGCCAAGTACGTGGCGGTGTCCACCCGGGAGGCCGGGCTGGACGTGGCCTCCATGTGCGAGACTTCCACCAAGGTGTTCGTGCTGGAGGTGATGGGGCGGCACGCGGGCTGGATCGCCGCGGCCGCGGGCCTGGCCTGCGAGCAGGCCGGTGATCCGCCGCACATCATTCTGCTGCCTGAAGTGCCCTTCGAGCAGCAGCGTTTCTTCGAGCGGGTGCGCGAGTGCGTCGGGCAGCACGGCTACTGCGTCGTGGTGGTTTCCGAGGGGCTGCGCAACCCGGACGGCTGCTTCGTCTCCGAGGTGGGCGGGCTGGATGCCTTCGGTCATCACCAGCTGGGCGGCGTCGCACCGGCCATCGCCCAGATGATCAAGGCCGAGCTGGGCTACAAGTTCCACTACGCCGTGGCCGACTATCTGCAGCGTGCCGCCCGGCACATCGCCTCCGCCACCGACGTGGAGCAGGCCTATGCGGTGGGCAAGGCGGCGGTGGAGATGGCGCTGGAGGGGCGCAGCGGCATCATGCCCACCATCGAACGGTTGTCCGATGAGCCCTACCGCTGGGGTGTGGGTGTCGCCGATCTGGCCGAGGTGGCGAATGTGGAGAAGAAAATGCCCGCCGAGTTCATCAGCGAGGACGGTTTCCACATCACCGAGGCTGCCCGGCGCTACTTCCTGCCGCTGATCCAGGGAGAGGACTACCCCCCTTATCGCGATGGCCTGCCCGCCTACGGCCGGCTGCGTTGCGTGCCGGTGGAGAAGAAGCTGCCGGACTTCGAGCTGCGCTGATCAGTGTCTCCTTGAGGGACGAATTACTTTATAATCCGAACGCTTGCGCTCGCCACCCTGGCCGGGCGCGGTTGTTTTCCAATAAGCCAAGCATGCAGAGGTGACCATGAGCCTGGACCGCGTAACGCCCGGGAAGTCCGTTCCCGACGACATCAACGTCATCATCGAGATCCCGACCCGCGGCGAGCCGGTCAAGTACGAAGTGGACAAGGACACCGGCGCGATGAGCGTGGACCGCTTCATGTCCACGGCCATGCACTACCCCTGCAACTACGGCTACGTGCCCCACACCCTGTGCGGCGACGGCGATCCGGCCGACGTGCTGGTGCTCACCCCGGTGCCGGTGGTTACCGGTTCCGTGATCCGCTGCCGCCCCATCGGTGTGCTGGAAATGACGGATGAATCCGGTAGTGATGCCAAGATCCTGGCCGTGCCGGTAGACAAGCTCACCCCCATGTACAAGGATGTGAGGGAAGCAAGCGATGTGCCGCAGGTGGTGCTGGACAGCATTTCCCACTTCTTCGAGCACTACAAGGATCTGGAGCCTGGCAAATGGGTGAAGGTCGAGGGCTGGAAGGACGCGGAAGCGGCCCGCAAGGAAATTCTGGACGCGGTTGAGCGTTACAACAGCACCGCCGAGAAGCCGAATTTCTGAGCCCGATCGGGGCCCGGAAGGAAGGCCTGTCACGGTGTTCGTGACAGGCCTTTGACACCCGGCGCAAGCTGCCTATAATCCCCGGCACCTTGCGCCGCAGCAATCAGGCCGACACGGGATGTGTCAGGCTCTCTGCGACGAGTCTCGTACGGGTCGTCCGGGTAGGGTAGCCAGGGCACCCCAGTAGAGGTGGCGAGCGATGGCACGGCTGATGACTGTGCAGCAGCTGGCACGAGAGAACCGGGCCTATGCCGGCAGCGGTGGAGTGAGCCGGAACAACCGTGGATACGGTTTCCGGCCGGCCTTCATCGATACCGACACCGGCATTATCTATCTTTCCTGCAACTGCGAAGGTTCCCCCGCGCCCTTTCATTGCCTGGACGGGCTGCCGGAGGAGTTGGTGCTGGAGCGCAATGCCCAGGGCCAGGTCACCGCGGCCAAGCCCAGTGTGGTGGCCGGCTTCGAGCGCGACGGTCGCTTCTACAGCCGCGAGCAGGCGGCCCGGTCCCTGGCCAGCCAGGACTGATGCCTTTTCTGCAATGTGCCCTGGATCTTGAGGCCGCATCCGCCGAAGCGGTGGAGGCGGCCTGGCAAGAGCTGGGCGCCCTTTCCCTGACCCTCGCCGACCCGGGCGGCGACCCGGTGCTCGAGCCGGCCGTGGGCAGCACCCCCCTGTGGCAGCAACTGCGCCTGATCGGCCTGTTCGAGGCTGACCAGGACCCGTATGCCGTGTATCGCGCCGCAAAGCAGGCTCTGGGGCGTGAGCCGTCCGGCTGGAGCGAGGAGCAGCTGGAGGACCAGCCTTGGGAGCGAGCCTGGATGGACAGCTTTCACCCCATGCGCTTCGGGAAGCGGCTCTGGGTGGTACCCACCACCGTCGAGCCCCCGGAACCCGCGTCGGTGAACCTGCGCCTGGACCCGGGGCTCGCCTTCGGCACCGGCACCCACCCCACCACCGCCCTGTGCCTTGAGTGGCTGGACGGTCAGGAGCTCGGCGAGCAGGACGTGATCGATTACGGCTGCGGCTCCGGCATACTCGCCGTGGCCGCCCTGCTGCTGGGCGCGCGTCGCTGCCTCGGCGTGGACAACGACCCCCAGGCCCTGATCGCCAGTCGGGAGAACGCCCAGCGCAACGGCGTCGCGGGGGCGCTGGAACTGGCGCTCCCCGATGGGGCGCCGCCGCGCCAGGCGGATGTCGTGCTGGCCAATATCCTCGCCAATATCCTCATCGAGCTTGCCCCCGTCCTTGCCGGGCGCTGCCGCGCCGGCGGGCGCATCGCCCTGTCCGGCATCCTGCGTGAGCAGGCCGAGGAGGTGGCCCGCGCCTTCGCACCCTGGTTCGAGCTGCAGCCCCCGGTGGCCCGGGAGGAGTGGGTGCTGATCAGCGGCCGGCGGCTATAGCCCGGCTTTACAGCCGGGTCGCGCCCCCCGACAATGCCTGCAGAACAAGACCGAGATACGGGCCGAGCCACCACCATGTACACCCAGTGCCCCAGCTGCGCCAGTATTTTCCGCCTGGCTCCCGCGCATCTGCGCGAGGCCGGCGGGCAGGTGCGTTGCGGGCTGTGCAATGAACCCTTCGATGCGCTGGAAGCTCTCAACGCGGAGTTGCCCGGGCAGGCCGCGGCGGCCCGGTCGACCGCCGGCAGCGGCTCGCCGACCCGCGAGGCGGCCGCCCCTGGGGTGGGGCAGCGGGCCGGGACGGCGCTAGAGGGATCGGCCTCCGTGCCCGGCGGCGCGCCACCCGAGCGCCCCCACGAGCCGGAGGCGCGGGCCGCATCCCCCGTGCCCCTGGTTGGCGCCGCAGCTCCTGCCGAGCCTGCCAGGGCTGCACGGCCCGATATCCGGGACACCACCCATGCCGGTCTGGAGCTTCCGGCGTACGACCCCGAGGACGAGCTGGAAATGCCCGCACCCCGGCGCCGTCGCAGGCCGTTGCTGTGGGGGCTGGCGGGTTTGGTCGCGGTTCTTGCCCTGCTGGTGCAGGGCGCCTATTTGGGGCGCGCCGAGCTGATCCAGTACCCGCAGTTGCGGCCCGCCCTGCAGGCCCTGTGCGCAGTGACCGGCTGTGAGCTGCCCCTGCCCCGGGAGCCGGGTAGAATCGAGGTGGTGCAGAGTGAGGTCAGCGTGCACCCCAGCATCGCCGGCTTGCTCCAGGTGCGCGCTGTCCTGCGTAACCCCATGGAGTATCCTGTGGCGCACCCCTTGCTGCGGCTGCGTTTTACCGATCTGAGTGGTGAGGAGATCGCGCAGCACAGCTTCCGCCCCGCCCAGTATCTGACCCGCCGCGCGCAGGCGAGGGGGCAGGGTCTGATGCCGGGTGAAACCCTGGTGCTGGAGCTGGAGGCGTCCGACCCGGGGGAGCGCGCCGCGGCCTTTGAACTGCGCCTTGAATAGCATTGCGCTCACCCCATTCAAGGCGGGTGCGGCGCAGGTTTTTTCCGCGATACAGGGGCGCGTCTCGCCGCCTTTGTGAGTGAGCGGCTTTAACCCGAGGCGCCCAGGGTTTATGATTCTGCGCCCCGGATGCGTACTAACCCCCGCGCCGCCGGACATTCCGCAGCCCGTGACAATAGCTATGAATAATGCGACCACCAGGAAGACCGTGGAAGCGCTGGAGGCCGAGCAGGCCTGCGGCGTAGGGCCCATCCGCGCCTGCGTGGCGGATGCGCTGGAAGCCTATTTTCGCTGGCTCGACGGCCATGAATGCAGCGGGCTGTACCGCATGGTGCTCGAGGAAGTGGAGCCGCCCCTGCTGGAAGCCGTGCTGCGCCACTGCGGCGGCAACCAGACCCGCGCCGCCGCTCTGCTGGGCATCAACCGCGGCACGCTGCGCAAGAAGCTGCAGCAGTACGGCCTGGAAGGCTGAGCCCCGGTTCCGAACCCGCCTCCTCGCGGCCCCTGCTCGGTGATATAATCGCGGCCCTTTCCCGCAGTCATACCGAGAGGATTCCGCCCCATGTCCGACGCCACCGACTTGCGTCCCGTTCGCCGCGCACTGATCAGTGTCTCCGACAAGACCGGTGTGGTGGAGTTCGGCCGGGCCCTGGCCGCGCGCGGCGTGGACCTGCTCTCCACCGGCGGCACCGCGAAGCTGCTCGCCGGTGAGGGCCTGAATGTCACCGAGGTGTCGGATCACACGGGTTTCCCCGAGATGATGGCCGGCCGGGTGAAGACCCTGCATCCGAAGATCCACGGCGGCCTGCTGGGCCGGCGGGGCGTGGATGACGCCGTGATGGCCGAGCACGGCATCGCGCCCATCGACCTGTTGGTGGTCAACCTCTACCCCTTCCAGCAGACCGTGGCCCGCCCCGGCTGCAGCCTGGAAGACGCCATCGAGAACATCGATATCGGCGGCCCGGCCATGGTGCGCGCCGCGGCCAAGAATCATGATGGGGTGGCGGTGGTCACTGACGCCGGGGATTACGCCGCGGTGCTGGAAGAGTTGGAAGCCGAGGGTGGGCTGCGCCGCAAGACCCGCTTCCGCCTGGCGGTGAAGGCCTACGAGCATACCGCCGCCTATGACGGCGCCATCGCCAATTACCTGGGCCGACTCACCGGTGATGAGGGCGAGACGACCTTCGCGGATACCTTCAACCTGCAACTGGTGAAGCAGGCGGACATGCGCTACGGCGAGAACCCCCACCAGCGGGCCGCCTTCTACGTAGAGCGTGACGCCGCCGAGGCCAGCGTCGCCAGCGCCCGCCAGTTCCAGGGCAAGGCCCTGTCTTTCAATAACGTGGCCGACACCGATGCCGCGCTGGAATGCGTCAAGGCCTTCGAGCAGCCGGCCTGCGTTATCGTCAAGCATGCCAACCCCTGCGGCGTGGCCGTGGCCGAGGACATTCTCGCCGCCTACGACCGGGCCTACGCCACCGACCCCACCTCCGCCTTCGGCGGCATCATTGCCTTCAACCGCCCGCTGGATGCGCACACTGCGCGCACCATCATCGAGCGCCAGTTCGTGGAGGTGATCATCGCCCCCGAGGTGGAGCCGGAGGCGCTGGAAGTCACTGCCGCCAAGCAGAATGTACGGGTGCTTGCCTGTGGCCAGTGGGGCGCGGATGCGGCGCCCCGCTGGGAGTACAAACGCGTCAACGGCGGCCTGCTGGTACAGGATGCCGACCTGCCGCTGCTAGATGAGCAGGCCCTGCGGGTGGTCAGCCAGGCGCAGCCCGATGAGGGGCAGATGCGCGATCTGCATTTCGTCTGGCGGGTGGCCAAGTACGTCAAATCCAACGCTATCGTCTACGGCCGCGACGGCCAGACGCTAGGGATAGGCGCGGGGCAGATGAGCCGCGTGGACAGCGCCCGCATCGGCGTGCGCAAGGCCGCGGATGCCGGCGTACCGTTGATGGGCGCCGCGCTCGCCTCCGATGCCTTCTTCCCTTTCCGCGACGGCATCGACCAGGCCGCGGAAGCGGGTGTGAAGGCCATTATCCAGCCGGGCGGTTCCATGCGCGATCAGGAAGTGATCGACGCCGCCAACGAGCATGGCATCGCCATGGTGTTCACCGGCATGCGCCATTTCCGCCACTGATAACCGGAGCAGTTGCAGCATGAAAGTCTTGATCATCGGCGGTGGCGGGCGTGAGCACGCGCTGGCCTGGAAAGCCGCGCAGTCGGCGGACGTGGAGCAGGTCTATGTGGCGCCGGGCAACGCCGGCACCGCCCGGGAGCCGGGGGTGAGCAATATCGCCATCGCCGCCGACGACGTGGAGGCGCTGCGGGATTTCGCCCGTGAGCAGCGCATCGATCTGACCATCGTCGGCCCCGAGGCGCCGCTGGTCGCGGGTGTGGTGGACCGCTTCCGCGAAGCGGGCCTGCGCTGCTTCGGCCCCAGCGCCGCCGCCGCCGAACTGGAAGGTTCCAAGGTCTATGCCAAGGACTTCCTGCAGCGTCACCGCATTCCCACGGCCGCTTACCGTACCTTCACCGAGATCGACGCCGCGCGGGCCTACATCCGCGAGCAGGGCGCGCCCATCGTGGTGAAGGCCGACGGCCTGGCCGCCGGCAAGGGCGTGACCGTGGCGAGCAGCGTGGAGGAAGCCATCGCCGCCGCCGAGGACATGCTCTCCGGCAACGCCTTCGGCGAGGCCGGTTGCCGGGTGGTGGTGGAGGAGTTCCTCAGCGGCGAGGAAGTGAGCTTCATCTGTCTGGTGGATGGTGACGACATCCTGCCGCTGGCAAGCTCTCAGGATCACAAGGCCCGGGATGACGGCGACCGCGGCCCCAACACCGGCGGCATGGGTGCCTACTCCCCCGCGCCGCTGGTGGACGAGGCCCTGCACGCGCGCATCATGGACGAGGTGATGCGCCCCACGGTGCGCGGCCTGGCCGCCGATGGCCGACGCTACACGGGCTTTCTGTACGCCGGGCTGATGATCGATGCCCAGGGCGGCATCAAGGTGCTGGAGTTCAACTGCCGCATGGGTGACCCGGAAACCCAGCCCATACTGCTGCGTCTGCGCTCCGATCTGGTGGCGCTATGTGGCGCCGCGGTGGACGGGCGGCTCGGCACGATGCAGGCCGAATGGGATCCGCGCCCCAGCCTCGGGGTGGTGATGGCCGCCGGTGGTTACCCCGCCGGCTATCAGAAAGGTTTGCCCATCAGCGGTCTGCCCGAGCAGGAGTTGGCCGATCGCAAGGTCTTCCACGCCGGCACCCGCCTGGACGAAGACGGTCGCGTGCTCACCAGCGGGGGCCGGGTGCTTTGCGTTTGCGCCTTGGGCGAGAGTGTCGCCGAGGCGCAGCAGGCGGCGTACGCGCTGGTGGACACCATCGGCTGGGATGGCGCTTTCTGCCGCCGGGACATCGGTTACCGGGCGGTGGCGCGGGAGCGTGGCGAGCGCTAGGATCGGGATAACCGCCCCTGCAGGGCGATAGGCTCGAACAACACCAAAAAGGATCGCCCATGATCGCCCTCATCGTCTTTCTGGTACTGCTGCTCGGTCTGATCGGCTGGCTGGTGCTGGCCTACAACCGCCTGGTGGCGCTGCGCAACCACGTGCGCAATGCCTGGCGTCAGATCGATGTGCAGCTCAAGCGACGCCACGACCTGATCCCCAACCTGGTGGAGTCGGTGAAGGACTACATGCGCCATGAGCAGGACACCCTGCGCTCGGTGGTGGAGGCCCGCTCCCGGGCGGTGGATACGGAAGGCCAGGGGCCGGAGCGTGCTCAGGCGGCGGAATCCCTGCTCAGCGGGGCGCTGGGCAAGCTCTTCGCGCTGATGGAGAACTACCCGGATCTGAAGGCCGACCAGAGCGTGGCGCAGCTGATGGATGAGCTGAGCGGCACGGAGAACCAGATCGGCTACGCCCGGCAGGCTTACAACGATTCGGTGATGACGCTGAACAATGCCGTGGAGAGCGTGCCGTCCAATATCGTCGCGGGCCTGTTCGGTTTCCGTCAGGCCGACTACTTCGAGGTGGGTGCCGAGGCGCGGGTGGTGCCGCGGGTCAGCCTGCGCTGATGCGGCGCGTCTCAGTGTTAACCAATTCAAGTATTGTCGGTCGAATTGCCCTTATGGTAGCTGTCTGATCGAACGCGCGCTGGCGCGACGGCAACACGTGGAGTTGGGTGATGAGCAAGGGCAGGTGGGTGGCATCGGTCGTCACGGCGCTGATGCTGGGAGCATCCGGGGCGAGCGCGTCCGAGTGGCAGGCGGGCCTGCGCTGGGCGGGGGCGCTCAACAATGATGCCTTCCAGCGCACCGAGCTGGCGGGCCAGCGGGAACTGCCCTCGCTGGGCTGGCGCTGGGAAGACTGGCGCCTGCGCACCGATCTGAGCCTCTCCCTGGGGCGCCTGGAGGCGAAAGGCGAGCACGCCTCGCTGGTCTCGCTGGGGCCGTCGTTCACCGTCCGGCAGGTGGATGCCCCCTGGGCCTTCAGTTTCAGCGTCAGCCCGACACTGATCAGCGAACACGAATTCCCTCACATGGATCTGGGCGGCAGCCTGCAGTTCACCCTGGAGGCGGGTCTGGATTACCGGCTCGGCCCGCGGCTGGGGGTGGGGTACCGCGTGCAGCACATGTCCAATGCCTACCGCTACGAGGCCAACCCCGGGGTGGATCTGCACATGATCCGCCTGGACTGGCGTTTCTAGGCAGGCCCCTGTAATAGCGGTCCGTGATCGGGGTGCCTTCTCGGTGACGGTGGAGGATAACAATCGCGGCCATGAGGCGCTCCCACAGCAGCAGGTGGCGGGAGTCGCTCGGGCACAAAAAAGCCGCCGCGCCCGAGCGGGCGGCGGCGGCCTTTCAGGAAGTCTGCCGGTAGCTTAGGCGGACTTGCGAGCGGCAGCGCGCGGGGCAGCCTTCTTCGGCTGCGCCGCCTCGGCGAACACGCTCACGTTCTCCTGGGTCAGCTGCTGCAGTTCCTGAGCGAAGTCCTTGCCCAGGCCCGCCAGGGTGTTGGCGTCTTCGCCGAGCTTCTTGCTCAGGGTGCTGGCCACGCCGGACTGCTTGCTGACATAGGCCTGCAGACTGTCGACGTCATTGACTTCCAGCGCTGCGCGCAACTGTTCCACGCTCATGTCGGCATAGCTCTTGGCGGTTTCCAGCTGGAAGCGGGTCAGCTTCTCCAGATGGTCCACCAGGGCGCTGTTGAACTTGCGCGCCGGGGCGAACAGGTTTTCGAACTGGGCGGTGCCGTTGTTGAACAGATCCTGGTACATGCGTGTTATCCCTCCGCTGTAATTGCGTTTCCCTACGCCGACGGTGGCGTGGTGCGTTGCACCATAGCATGGCGATTTGTGCATCGCAATACCCCTTGGTGGCGCATAATTATGTGATGTACATCACTTTTTGTATAAAAAAGGGCCGCGTTGCCGTATGCCCCGTTACCGCTGCCGGTGACCGTGGAGCTCGACGGCAGGTGGTATCAGGTGGTGATCTGCGGCACGCAGGTGGACCGGGCGCCAGGCTGGAGCCCCGCCGATGCAGCTTCTGCTACCAGGAAGTGGATGGACAAGGCCCCGGGCGCCCGATGGTCTCGCCCGTGGGGGGCGGCCGCCGGGCGTGCCGCTCCTGTCAGGCAGGCGTCGCCTGCCGCAGGCTGATCACCCGCCAGCCCTCGCGATCGGCATGGGCCTTCAGGTCCGCGTCCGGGTCCACGGCCACCGGGTGGCTGACCCGCTCCAGCAGTGGAATATCGTTGTGGGAGTCGCTGTAGAACCAGCTGCCCTGCAGGTCGTGCGCCGTGTTGCTCAGCCAGGCGTCCAGCGCCTTGATCTTGCCTTCACGGAAGGTGGGTATGCCGCTCACGCGCCCCGTGTAGCGACCGCCGGTGGCCTGCTCCGGCGTGGTGGCCAGCAGCACCTCCACACCCAGCCGTTCGGCGATGGGGGCGGTGATGAAGCTATTGGTGGCGGTGATGATCATCGGCAGATCGCCCCGCTCGCGGTGGTCCGCGATCAGCGTCCGGCCCGCCGACAGAATGATCGGGTCGATTTTCTCCGCGAGAAAAGTCTTGCGCCACTGGGCGAGCCGCTCCGGCGGGTGCTCCGCCAGCGGGCGCAGGGCGAATTCCAGAAAGGCGTGTATGTCCAGCGTGCCCTGCTGGTAATCCCGATAAAAACGCTCGTTGGCGTCGCGGTAGCTGGCCGCGTCCACAGCGCCCTGTTCCACCAGGAATTCGCCCCACAGGTGATCGCTGTCGCCAGCCAGCAGGGTGTTGTCCAGATCAAAAATCGCCAAAGCCACGTTCTGCTCTCCCTTGCCACGGGGTTTGCAGTGTACCTTAAGGTGACACTGATTAGTGGCCTTGGGTCTCGGACCCGCTGGCGCGGGCACCGCCTGGCCGAGGGACGCCTGGCTGGCGCGCCGGACCCTGGGCATTAAACGGGGCACTCCCCGAGTGCAACGGTCCCGCCGTGGGCCGGTTTGCTGCGCTTCCGCAGCCTATGGGAAAATGCCGACAACTGGATAATTCAGATGGGCTTTTTAAGTGATTGACTCGGATGGATTCCGCCCTAACGTCGGGATAATCATCACCGATGGCAGAAGCCGTGTGTTCTGGGCGCGCCGGCTGGGGCAGGACGCCTGGCAGTTTCCCCAAGGCGGAATCAAGCGCGAGGAAAGCCCCGAGGAGGCCCTGTACCGGGAGCTCCACGAGGAGGTCGGGTTGGGGCCCGAACATGTGGAGATCATGGGCTGCACCCGCAGCTGGCTGCGCTACCGTTTGCCCGAACACCTGATCCGGCATCACCGCAAGCCTCTGTGCATCGGCCAGAAGCAGGTGTGGTTCATGCTGCGTTTGCTGGCCGAGGAAACGGTGGTGGATTTTCGCCGTACCGGCCATCCCGAATTCGATCACTGGCGCTGGGTGGACTACTGGCGTCCCCTGCGTGAGGTGGTCTTCTTCAAGCGTCGGGTCTACGACCAGGCGCTGAGCGAGCTGGCTCCCTTGCTGTTCCCGACGGGCGCGCCCAGCCGCCCGCCGCGCCGCGGTCGCCACCCCCACCGCCTGCGTCGGGAGCGTAGCTGATGCTGCAGGTACTCCAGCGCATCGTTCAGGAGGTCAATGCCGCGCGGGATCTGCGCCATGCGCTGGAGATCATCGTCCATCGGGTGCACGAGGCCATGGGCGTGAACGTGGCCTCGGTCTACCTGCGTGATCCGGAGCGGGGCGAGTATGTGTTGATGGCGACCCTGGGCCTCAACCCCGAGGCCGTGGGCAAGGTGCGCCTGAGATCCCGCGAAGGCCTGGTGGGCCTGGTGGGTGAGCGCGAAGAGCCGTTGAACCTGGAGAACGCGGACCAGCACCCGCGCTATCGCTATTTCCCGGAAACCGGCGAGGAGCGTTTTCACTCCTTCCTTGGTGTGCCGATCATCCATTACCGGCGCCTGGTGGGAGTGCTGGTGGTGCAGGAGCAAGACCAGCGCCGTTTCGAGGAAGAGGAAGTGGCCTTCCTCATGACCATGGCGGCGCAACTAGCCGGCGCCATCGCCCATGCCGAGGCGAGCGGCGATATCGTTGATTTGCGCCGCCGCAAGCGCAAGGCGCGCAACAAGCCGCTGATGGGCGTGCCGGGTGCGCTGGGCGTGGGCATGGGGGTCGCGATGGTCGCTTACGCGCCCGCGGACCTGAGCGCGGTTCCCGACCGTCGCGCCGAGGAGCCGGAGCGGGACGCGGAAGCCTTTCGGGCCGCTGTGCAGGCGGTGCGCGCGGAAGTGGAGGATCTCTCCCAGCGTCTTGGGGACACCTTGCCCCGCGATGAACTGCTGCTCTTCGACGCCTATCTGCGCATTCTCGACAGCAGCAGCCTGGTGGATGAGGTCGAACGCCGCATCAAGAAGGGCAGCTGGGCCGCCGGTGCGCTTCGCCAGGTGATCGACGAGCACGTCCGGGTGTTCGACGAAATGGAGGACGCTTACCTGCGGGAGCGGGCGGCGGACATCCGCGACATCGGTCGCCGTCTGCTCATGCGCCTGCAACTGGATGCGGGGGACAAGCGGGAGGTGCCGGCGCGCTGCGTGCTGGTCGGTCAGGAGGTGAATGCCTCGCAGTTGGCCGAGATCCCCCAGGAACGGTTGGCCGGCGTGGTTTCCGCCGGCGGCTCCAGCAGCTCTCACGTGGCCATTCTGGCCCGCGCCCTGGGGGTGCCGGCGGTGATGGGCGTCACCGACCTGAGCCTGGGCGCACTGGAGGGGAAGGACGTCGTCGTCGATGGCTATGCCGGCAGGCTCTACGTGGAGCCCAGCCGCACGGTGCGCCGAGAGTACCGCCGCCTGCTGCGCGAGGAGGCGGAGCTCACCGAGGACTTGAAGCAGCTGCAGGATCTGCCCGGCCAGACGCCGGACGGCAAGCGGGTGTGCCTGTACGCCAACACCGGTCTGATTTCCGATGTGGGCAGTTCGCTGAACAGCGGCTGCGAGGGCATAGGCCTGCATCGCACTGAATTTCCCTTCATGATTCGCGAGCGCTTCCCCGGCGAGGAAGAACAGACCCGTCTCTATACCGAGGTGCTCTCCGCGCTCGCGCCCCGCCCGGTGACCCTGCGCACCCTGGATGTGGGCGGCGACAAGTCCTTGCCGTATTTCCCCATTCAGGAGGAAAACCCCTTCCTTGGCTGGCGCGGTATTCGCCTGACCCTGGATCACCCGGAGATCTTCCTCACCCAGCTGCGCGCCATGCTGCGCGCCAACGTGGGTCACGAAAATCTGCAGATCATGTTCCCCATGATCAGCCGGGTGGACGAACTGGAGCAGAGTATTGCGCTGGTGCAGCGGGCTCGGGAGGAGCTGGCCGAGGAGGGTGTGGCCACCCCCTTGCCGAAGCTCGGCATCATGATCGAGGTGCCATCGGCGGTGTTCCAGATCGACCGCTTGATGGAGAAGGTGGATTTCGTCTCCGTCGGCACCAATGACCTCACCCAGTACATCCTGGCCGTGGACCGCAACAATGCCCGGGTGGCGGATCTGTATACCTCGTACCACCCGGCGGTGTTGCTGGCCTTGAAGCAGGTGGCCGATGCAGGGCTGCGCCATGGAAAGCCGGTGGGGGTGTGCGGTGGCATGGCCGGCGACCCGGGGGCGGCGCTGTTGCTGCTGGCCATGGGTGTGAACAGCCTGAGCATGAGTGTCGCCAACCTGCTGCGGGTCAAGTGGGTGGTGCGCAGCTTCCGCTACGACCATGCTCTGCGCCTGCTGGAACAGGCCCTGCCCATGGATCACCCGGAGCAGGTGCGCGCCCTGCTGCACGATACCCTGGACGAGGCCGGGCTGGGTGGTTTGGTGCGCGCGGGCAAATAATGCGAGCTGGCTCACAAACGCGAACCATTGGCAATTGACACCTGCTCGCATTCGCGTTTAGTCTTCAGATGTACTCACGAGGGTCAGCCATGTACGTCTGTATCTGTAACGCCGTCACCGACAAACAGATCCGCCGGGCCGTAGCCGATGGCGCCCAGTCCATGCGTGAGTTGCGCAAGCAGTTGGGCGTTTGCTCGGACTGCGGAAAATGCGGCCCATGTGCCCGGGAGATCCTGCGCGATGAGCGCCTGGAACAGGCCGCGCTGCTGAACGCCTGCCCCGCCGCCTGACAATCCCGCCCCGGGGCGGCTTTTCCGCCCTCACCCCAGGCGCTTCGCCGTTTGTGTTTTCCTTGTGGCGATCCCTTGGCTAGACTCGGTGTATCTGTCAGCCACGGAACAGGACGTGCCCCATGAAAGGTGATCGCAAGGTACTGGAGTACCTGAACAAGGTTCTGACCAACGAACTTACCGCCATCAACCAGTATTTCCTGCATGCGCGCATGCTCAAGAACTGGGGGCTGGAAGCCCTGGCCAAGAAGGAATACGAAGGCTCCATCGACGAGATGAAACACGCCGATCAGTTGATCGAGCGCATTCTGTTTCTGGAAGGCCTGCCGAACCTGCAGGATCTGGGCAAACTGATGATCGGCGAGGATGTGCGAGAACTTCTCGAGTGCGACCTGAAGCTGGAGCAGGAAGCCTGTCCGCTGCTGCGCGAGGCCATCGCCCATTGCGAATCGGTGCAGGATTACGTCAGCCGCGATCTGTTCCGCGGCATCCTCGAGTCCGAGGAGGAACACATGGACTTCCTGGAAACCCAGCTGGAGCTTATCGACCGGGTCGGGATCCAGAATTACCAGCAGTCCCAGATGTAGTAACCGCCTCCCCTGTGGGAGCGGCCCAGGCCGCTCCCACGGTTCCTAAAACGGTTTCAACACCACCAGCAGCACCACGGCGATGAGCACCAGCACCGGTGCCTCATTGAACCAGCGATACCAGCGGTGGGAGTGGCGGTTGCGATCTTCCCGAAAAGCCACCAGCAGCCGCCCGCACCACCAGTGATAGCCGATCAGCAGCACCACCAGGGTGAGCTTCGCGTGCAGCCAGCCCATGCCGAGCCAGGCCTGCCCCGCGGGCAGCGCCAGCATCCACAGCCCCAGTCCCACCGCCAGAATCGCGCTGGGCGTCATGATGCCCCGATAGAGCTTGCGCTCCATCACCTTGAAGCGCTCGCGGCCTGTCTCGTCCTCGCACATGGCGTGGTAGACATAGAGCCTGGGCAGGTAGAACAGGGCGGCGAACCAGGTCACCACGAAGATGATGTGCAGGGCCTTGATCCAGAGGTACATGGCGCCTCCTAAAAGAACTGATTCTCCAGCTCGCGCTTGGTGACGAGCCCGAAGTAGCGCGTGATGCCGGGTGCGGTGGTTTGTACCACGTAGAGCGCCTCGGCGTCGCGCCGGCGCAGCTGCACGAAGGCCTCGCGCAGGGTGGCGCGGATCTCGATGGGGGCTGGTTGCAGGCGTTGGGCGGGAATCGCCAGCAGGTCCAGCTCCTGCTCATCTTCATGCTCTTCCAGGTAACGCAATACATCGGTGGCCGGCATCACCGACACCGCCTGCTCCTGCTCCTCTTCCCGCAGCAGCAGCCAGCGCGGGTCCTCGGCCAGCGCCTGGTTGAGCGCGGCGCGCTCGATGATTCGCGGCAGCACGGCCAGCCGGCGGTCCATGACCCGGGCCACGCCCAGGCGACTCAAGCCGCTGAGCAGGGGGTTCGGACGCAGATCGTCGCCGCCGTCGCGCAGCAGTTGTGCAAATACCGAATCCTTGCCGAAGCCCTCGGTGCAGGTGAGGGTGGCGGCCACGATGGCCAGCAGGCCGGGCATGATCACGCCCGGGTTGCCGGTCAGCTCCAACATGGCGGTGAGCGCGGCGAGAGGCGCTCGCAGCGTCGCACCCATCATCGCCCCCATGCCGAGCAGGGCGTAGAAGGCCGGCGCCGCGATGGATTCCGGGTTGATCCAGGCCCCCAGATTCCCCAGTGCCCCGCCGGCGGTGGCGCCTATAACCAGGGTGGGCCCTATCAGCCCGCCCGGCAGCCCCAGAGCGATACCCCAGCTGCTGGCCAGCAGCTTGAAAGCGGCGATGGCGATCAGCAGCCCCCAGCCCAGCTCACCGGTGAGCGCGTCGGCGACGGTGTCATAGCCGATGCCCATGATCTGCGGCACGAAGAGAGCGCACAGCCCCACGCCAAGTCCTGCCGCCAGGCCGCGCAGGATCACCGGCCGCCCCCGTCCCAGGGCGCTGAAGTGCTGCATGGCGTGTATGAAACCCGCGGCCAGCACGCCGATCAGGCAGCCGGTGAGCACCACATGGGGTATCTCCGCCAGGCCGCTCAGCTGCAGGGGCGGCACGGCGAAGGCCAGCGTATCGCCGTAGAACACCTGGCTCAGCGCGGTGGCGGCCACGGCGGCGAGCATGATGGGGAGGAAGCCGGCGATGGTGTACTCCAGCATCACCACTTCCATGGCGAAAGCCACCCCGGCCAGTGGCGTGTTGAAGGAGGCCCCTATGGCCGCGGCGGTGCCGCAACCCACCAGTACGCGCAGGCTGTTGTTGGGTAGCCCCAGCGCCTGACCCAATTGGCTGCCGCTGGCCGCGCCCAGATGTACGCCCGGCCCCTCGCGGCCCACCGACTGGCCGCTGATGATGGCGCCCGCCCCCAGCACAAATTGATGCACGGCGTTGCGCCAGGGCATGTAGCCCTGGTGGAAGGCCACCCGGCCCATGACATGGGCGACGCCGAACTCACGCTGGCGGGGTTTGAGCAGGTGCAGATAGACACCGATGAGCAGCCCCCCGCCCAGAGGCAGCAGCAGGCGCCAGTGGGGTGCCAGGGTTTCGAAGTGGTCCTGGGCCGGGAGGAACAATCGCTGGCTGTATTCCACCAGGGCCCGGAAGGCGAGTATGGCCAAGCCGCTGAGCAGCCCGACCAGCAGACCCAGCCCGGCCAGCAGCGGCAGGGCCTCGGCGGCGGACAGGCGCAGCCGGCCTCTCTCCCAGCTTTGCGCCAGGCGAGCGCGGATGTGCTGCATTACAGGCATCGCTACAGTATGCCAAAAGCGCCGCGCAATGGCGGGCGCGTGTTTTGCGGCGGCGCGCAGAGGCCTTAGAATGAACGGTTCGATCACAGTTCGAGGTGCAGGATGATCAAGGCGGGAATCGTCGGCGGGACCGGCTACACGGGGGTTGAGTTGTTGCGCCTTCTGGCGCGCCATCCCGAGGTGGAGGTCAGTGTCATTACCTCCCGCGGCGAGGCGGGTACGCCGGTGGCGGACATGTTCCCCAGCCTGCGCGGTTTCGTGGATCTGGACTTCAGCGCCCCCGACCCGTCCAGGCTCGCCGAGTGCGATGTGGTGTTCTTCGCCACTCCCCATGGGGTGGCCATGAAGGCGGTGCCGGAACTGCTGGAAGCGGGCGTGCGGGTGGTGGACCTGGGCGCCGATTTCCGTCTTCGGGACGTGCCGGCCTGGGAGCGCTGGTATGGCATGGAGCATACCGCCCGCGACTGGGTGGAGCGCGCGGTCTACGGCCTGCCCGAGCTCAACCGTGCCGAGATCCGCGAGGCGCGGCTGGTGGCGAACCCGGGCTGTTATCCCACCGCCGTGGTGCTGGGCTGGCTGCCGCTGCTGGAGGCCGGCCTGGTCGATGAGCGCCAACTGGTGGCCAGCTGCATCTCGGGCGTTTCCGGAGCCGGCCGGCAAGCCAGGGTCGGTACCCTGCTGTGCGAAGCCAATGAGACCTTCAAGGCCTATGGCGCGGGTGGGCACCGGCATCACCCGGAGATCGTTCAGGGCCTGGGCCAGGTGCTGGGTGGTTCGGTGGGGCTGGTCTTCCAGCCGCATCTGGCGCCCATGACCCGGGGGATGCACTGCAGTCTCTACGCGCCGCGCAAGGGTGAGGCGGTGGATCTGCAGGCGCTGTTCGAGCGGCGTTACGCGGATGAGCCCTTCGTGGATGTGATGCCCGCCGGCTCGCACCCGGAGACGCGCAGCGTGCGCGGCACCAATCTGTGTCGGCTGGCGGTGCACCAGGCGCCCGACAGCGACACGGTGACGGTGTTCTCCGTGATCGACAATCTCAGCAAGGGCGCGGCCAGTCAGGCGGTGCAGAACATGAACCTGATGCTGGGCCTGGACGAAAAGGCTGGCCTGGGCGATATTGCGGTACTCCCGTAGCCGGGGGCGAGGCATGGTCCGGCCCGCGCGGCTGCGGCAGGTGCAGTACAATGGAGACATTCACTGGTCTCACACAGAGGGTAGGCCCTCGGAGGAAGCGATGAGCGACGTGGCGGAGCAGTACAGCTGCGAGCTGGATTTCAGCGACAACGCGGCACGCAAGGTGCGCGAGCTGATCGAGGAAGAGGGGAACGAGCAACTGAAGCTGCGGGTGTACATCACCGGCGGTGGCTGCTCCGGTTTCCAGTACGGGTTCAGCTTTGACGAAAATGTGGAAGAGGGCGATACGGTGCTGGAGAACGGCGGCGTGACCCTGCTGGTGGACCCCATGAGCGGCCAATACCTGGAAGGGGCCGAGATCGACTATGTCGAGAACATCGAGGGTGCCCAGTTCGTGATCCGCAACCCCAACGCCAACACCACCTGCGGCTGCGGCTCGTCCTTCGGCGTCTAGTTTTTGGGATGGCCCGGGTACAGGCCGCCGAGTACGCGCGGCCCCCGGGCGCCGGTCACTTGGGGCAGATTGCCTGCCGCTCCCCGCAGATGCGCCCTGGCCAGCCAGGCGAAGGCGCAGGCCTCCACCAGATCCGGGTCCAGCCCCGTCACGCTGACGGGCTCCACGGCTTGCTCCGGCAGCTCCTCGGCGATTGCCTCCATCAGGGCCAGATTATGCACCCCGCCGCCGCAGACCAGCAGGCGACGGCTGTCCGGCGCGTGCTGGCACACGGCTCGTGCGATGCTGACGGCGGTGAGCCGCAGCAAGGTCGCCTGCACGTCCGCCGCCTTCCATGAGGGCGGCAGCCGGGCTTCCAGCCATGCCAGGCTGAAGTGCTCCGGGCCGGTGCTCTTGGGTGCCGGGAGCTGGAAATAGGGGTCGGCGAGGAGTTCGCCCAGCAACTCGGGCAGGCAGTCGCCGCTGGCGCCCCATTGCCCCCGGTCATCAAAGGGTAGCCCGCGATGACGGCTGATCCAGGCATCCAGCAGCGTGCTGGCGGGGCCGGTGTCAAAGCCCAGCCGGGGTGCTTGCGCGCCCGCCGGCAGTACCGTGATGTTGGCAATGCCACCAAGGTTGAGGATGGTTCGGGATTCTTTCGGGTGGCCCAGCACGGCGGCGTGGAAGATGGGTACCAGCGGTGCGCCTTCGCCGCCGGCGGCCATGTCCCGCCGGCGCATATCCGCGACCACCGGGATACCGGTCAATTCCGCGATCAGGTTGGGGTCGGCGCCCTGCACGGTCAGCCCCTCGTCGGGCTGATGCCAGAAGGTCTGGCCATGGCTGCCAATGGCGCGGATGGCGGCGGGTGCCAGGTCTGCCTTGGCGAGCAGCGCCAGGCAGGCTTCGGCGAACAGCTCCCCCAGGGCGTGGTCCAGGCGGGCGGCTTCCAGCAGCGGAGTGTCTGCGCTCAGCGCCAGCAGCCGCTGGCGCAGTGCTTCGGGGATGCTATGGGTGTGACCGGCGATGGTGCGGCAGCGCGCCCCGGCGAACTCGACCAGGGCGGCATCCACGGCATCCCGGCTGGTGCCGGATATCAGCCCGATGTAGTACTCGTTCATCACGTCCTCACCGGGGCGGGGCGCCTAGTCCCCGGTGCTGGCCAGCTCCGTGCCGTTGATCACATTGAGCTGAGCCAGCAAGGGTGAGACCTGGGTTTCGAAGTCGGCGCGCAGGTGCTCGGGGATGGGCTCGGCCTCGGGCAGTTTGACGGTGAGCGGGTTGCGATGAACCCCGTCCACCCGGAATTCGTAATGCAGGTGCGGCCCGGTGGCCAGCCCCGTTGCCCCCACATAGCCGATGGTCTGACCCTGGCGCACTCGGCTGCCCACACGGTGTCCCCGGGCGAAGCGTGACATATGTGCATACAGCGTGCTGTAGCGACTGCCGTGCTGGACGATGACCACATTGCCGTAGCCGCCCTTCACGCCGCGGAAAACGATCTTGCCGTCGCCCGCCGAGCGGATGGGGGTGCCGGTGGCGGCGGCGTAGTCCACTCCGCGGTGGGGGCGCTTGATGCCGAGCTTGGGGTGCAGCCGGTTGGGGTTGTAGCGGGAGCTGATGCGGCGAAAGTCCACCGGTGAGCGCAGGAAGGCCTTGCGCATGCTGCGGCCGTCTTCGGAGTAGTAATCCGCCTCGCCGTCCGGGCGGGTGTAGCGCACG
Source organism: Alkalilimnicola sp. S0819 (assembly GCF_009295635.1). NCBI lineage: Bacteria > Pseudomonadati > Pseudomonadota > Gammaproteobacteria > Chromatiales > Ectothiorhodospiraceae > Alkalilimnicola > Alkalilimnicola sp. S0819. Next base: position 80,416 of record NZ_WHIW01000012.1, read on the forward strand.
GCGCGAAAGCGACGGTCGCGGTTGATGAATTCGGCGGCGATGATGGCGCCGTTGCGCACTTTCTCGCCATCGCGGTAAAGCTCTTCATAGATGACCGAGAACTGATCACCCCGGCGAATGTCCAGGGCGAAATCCACGTCCCAGCCGAAGATGCCGGCCAATTCCATGATCAGCCCATCGTTCAGGCCGGCGCTCTTGCCGGCAAGGAACAGGGAGCTGTCGATGGTGCCCCGAGCGTGATTGATGCGGGTCTCCAGCGGGTTGGCTTCCAGGCTTGCCAGGTAGCCATCGTCCTCGCGAGCGATATGCAGGGTGACGCTCTCGTCCACCGGGTAGCGCAGACCACCCAGCTTGCCGGCGTCATCCAGCACGTAGTGGATCTCGTCGCCGGGGAAAATGCGCTTGAGTGCCTGGGCGGATTCGCCGGCGCTGAGCACCTCATGCACGTCCCGCGGCCCCAGGCCGATGCGCTTGAAGATCGCCGCGAGGCTGTCACCGGATTTGACGGTCAGCTGTTCCCAATGAGCCGTATCCAGTCGCTCGCTCTCTTCCAGCGCCTCATCCACAGCGACCAGTGCGCTGCCCGTTTGTTCGGATGCGGGCGCCTCGGGCAAAGTGGCGGCGGTGGCGAGCGGCGGTTCCGCCGAGCCGGCCTGCGTTTGCGGCGGCAGCTCCAGTGTCTGCTCGGTGAGTGCGATGGAGGCCTCGCGGGGCAGCTCCAGGCTCTCCTCGGCCTGGCGCAGTGCCTCGGCGTTGTCGGGGGTAGAGGTCAGCAGCACCAGGCCACTGAGCGCGGAGATGGACACGACAGCCAGGTGCAGCCTGCGCATGCGAGTGGCACGGCGCGGCGCGCGGGGCTTGAAATCCATATGGGTAATGCGGTTGCTGGGCACGGGGACTCCCGAGGTGGTTATTCTGTGCGCAACGATAGTCATATCCGCCCGAGGCGGTCAACGGATCTTGATTTGAAGGCTGAAGTATCCAGCTTAAATTACTGGGGTGTCGAGTGCTTTTGGCTTTTCGTGTGCGGGCGTTCGCGTTTTCGGTAGAATCTGCGCGCATCAAAGATCGCTACTGAGTGGAGTCATGACCACAGCCATGGACAAGTCGCAGCCCCTGGATGACGCGCTGGCGCTGATCAAGCGGGGCGCGGATGAGGTTCTCGTCGAGAGTGAGCTGGCGGCGCGCCTGAAGGAAGGCCGGCCGCTGCGCATCAAGGCGGGTTTCGATCCCACCGCGCCGGATCTGCATCTGGGCCACACGGTGCTGATCAACAAGCTGCGTCAGTTCCAGGACCTGGGGCACCAGGTGCTGTTCCTGATCGGTGATTTCACCGGCATGATCGGCGACCCCACGGGCAAGAATGTCACCCGAAAGCCGCTTACCCGCGACGAGGTACTGGAGAACGCTCGTACTTACGAAGCGCAGATCTACAAGATCCTGGAGCCCGAGAAGACCACAGTGGTGTTCAACTCCAGCTGGCTCAATGAGCTGTCCGCCGCCGACATGATCCAGCTCGCGGCCAAGCACACCGTGGCGCGCATGCTCGAGCGGGATGACTTCCACAAGCGCTACCGCGCTCATCAGCCCATCGCCATTCACGAGTTCCTCTATCCCTTGATTCAGGGCTACGACTCCGTGGCACTGAAGGCGGACGTGGAGTTGGGCGGCACCGATCAGAAGTTCAACCTGCTGATGGGCCGGGAATTGCAGAAGGCGTACGGCCAAACGCCCCAGGTCACCTTGACCATGCCTATCCTGGAAGGGCTGGACGGCGTGCAGAAGATGTCCAAGTCGCTGAACAACTATGTGGGCATCCACGAACCGCCGAGCGAGATGTTCGGCAAGCTGATGTCGGTGTCCGATGATCTGATGTGGCGGTATTTCGAACTGCTCAGCTTCCGGCCGCTTGCCGAAATCGCCGCGCTGCGCGACGACGTGGTGGCGGGGCGCAACCCCCGGGATGTGAAGTTCCTGTTGGGGGAAGAGCTGGTGGATCGCTTCCACGGTGCGGGCGAGGGGCGCGCGGCACGGGAGCAGTTCGTGGCACGGTTCAGTCAGGGCGCCATGCCCGAGGAGATGCCGGAGCTCAGTCTGGACAACGGCGGTGAGCCCTTGGGTCTGGCCGCGCTGCTCAAGCAGGCGGGCCTGGTGCCCAGTACTTCCGAGGCCTTGCGCATGGTTAAACAGGGCGCGGTGAAGATCGATGGCCAGCGTGTGGAAGACCGTGGGCTTGAGGTTTCTCCCGGCGAATCACGCGTTTACCAGGTGGGCAAGCGGCGCTATGCCAAGGTGCGTGTGAAATAGTCGTCCCGTGGGGCTTGACCTTTAAGTTTGAACCCCTAGAATACGCCTCCTCGTCGCAGCCAAGGGCTAGTCGGCGAGGCGGTTCAAGGCCACCGAACTGGGGCTTGAACCTTTTCCCAAGGCGCCTATAATGCGCGCCTTCCTTCGGTACCCAGCGGTGCTGAAGGGGCCTCGAAAGAGGGCTTGACAGGGCGGCGCTTCCGAGTAGAATGCGCTTCCCGCTTGAGGCGAAAGGCCTTGAGCTTACCGGGCCAGCCCCGGGATCTTTAACAAGTTG